>PKSY01000311.1 GCA_002869405.1 Marinilabiliales bacterium | reverse complement strand
TATCCTGTTGATTATGAGAAAATTATCCTTGCAGGGATTTCAGCTGGCGCAACCTACGCCATTGATGTTGCAATACGCAATGTTATTCCGGCTCATGGTGTCATAGCTTTGTGTCCGGGAATTCCAAAGGATTTGCCAGCTATTGAATCAAATAAAAATTCAAATCCGGCGGTAAAAGTATATATGATTGGAGGTGAGGAGGACTATTATCTGCCAAAACAATTAGAGATGGCCGAAATATTTACAAAATCCGGAAGGAAATTCCGCCATGAAGTCATTAATAAGATGGGTCACCAATACCCTGATAATGAAGACTCAATTGTCAGTATTTCAATGCCGTTCTTTTTTGAAAAGCTTAACTAAGATAACATGAAAAGAAGCAATCAGATATTCTGTATAATCGCTGGTGTAATATTTCTTTCCTGCAGTTGTTCAAGAAATAATCCCCTACCCTTTTCCGGTTTTTGGGAAGGGCCGCATCCTATTGACTGCAGCATGAACTTTTATATTGAAGTTGCTGAAGAAAACGATTCCATATATTGCTCAGGATATTGGACAAAAAACGGTTTTTATGAAGCCTCATTTGTTGTGGATAGTTTTAAGTTTTCAAAAGACACCATCACCTTCAGAATTCCCGGATGGGGCTGCACCTATACCGGATTATTTTCTAAAAACACCATTAAAGGCGGTTTTGCTTGTATCGGAGAGCCCTTCGATACAGTACCTTTGGTAAGAAATCATCATATCCGGAATTATTTATCCTTTCCGGATAAAAAAAATACATCGTTAATTCATCCGGTAAAAAATCCGGATGACGGTCTTCAGGTATCTGAAGAAATTTCAACTAAGGAAACAGAGTTTCTTGTAAAGATGCTTACTGAAATTCGCTCCGGCACATATGGCAGAATAAACTCTTTCCTTGTAGCTAAAGACAATAAACTCATTTGTGATGAATACTTTTTTGGTTATACAGCTAAAGACCCTCATCCCATTGAATCGTGCACAAAAAGCATCACATCATTACTGGTTGGTATTGCCAAGGATAATGGATTAATCAACTCCACTGAAATACCGATTTATCAAATATTTCCGGAATACAATCATTTAAAGAAAGGTTTATATAACGAGATAACGCTAAAGCACTTACTTTGTATGAACTCGGGCTATAATCCACAAAATGATGAACTATTCCGATCTGACAACCGCATAAAATTTGCGTTGGAACGGGGAATCCTTGACAAACCCGGAAGCTCATTCCGGTATGATGGAGGGAATACTGAAATTCTTGGTGCAGTAATCAAAGCAACATCCGGTGCGTTTGCTGATGATTACGCAAAGAAATATCTCTTCGACCCATTGAATATAAAAAATTTCGATTGGGAAATCGCCAAACAAGAAGGGTATCCAAGTATGGCTGGTTCTCTCCATTTACTTCCCCGTGACATGATTAAAATTGGTCTTCTTATATTGAATAAGGGAAAATTTTATAACAAACAGGTTATATCAGAAAAGTGGATTAATGAATCAACAGCAATACATACTGATACTCATATTCCGGGAGACAAATACGGGTATCAGTGGTGGAGACTTGAACTGGAGTCAGGTGAGAAGAGATACAAAGTAATCTGGGCAAACGGCTGGGGAAGCCAGTTTATCTATATCATCCCTGAAGTAAATGTCGTAATTGTTACCACAGGCCATAATTACGAATTCGACTCCTGGGCAATTACAGAGGGAATAAAAAAATATCTGTACTTATTAGATTCAAATAAAATGTAAACCCGGAATCATTTTTAATTCAACTGAATATGCGAATCTTATTGGCATTGCTTTTTATCACAGTGATTGCTGTTAATGTGAGTTGCGGTAACAAGGAGATAGACTCATCTGATAATAAAGAGAATGAGAAAACCCCTGAGCTCCCGGCACTGGACTTAGAATATATGACTGCCATTCAGGGAATCAATACCCTCACAACTTTGCATAAATACCTTTTCAGTCATCCCGGAGAGCTAAGCTCCTTCTCAAAATCTGCCGCAAAATCTGTTAATAACTCAGCGTTATCGCCTTCAGAGTTATTTCATTATGCTTTCCAGATACTTGGCTCTGGTGCCGGAGGTTATGGTCCTCCTTTATCCGGAATTAAGCAAAAGCACTCTTTTAAAAATCATGAGGAAATAGCGGGCTTTATATCAAAGACCGAAATAATTATCGAGCCGCGGGCAGAATGGGATAAACTACCTTTTGAAATACAAAAATATACCATCGAATTCTTATCAGCCTCGATTGAGGCAAAAATGATATTTGATGAATATTGCCTGCCCTTGATGGCTCTAACAGATATCACAGATACTACAATTTCGCAATCGCTGTTTGATTTTTTACAAGAACCATGGCGCATAAAGGAGATGACATCCTTTTCTTCGATTGACATAATAAACAAAGCAGATCTCAAAAAACTCTCATATGCTACCAGAGTTATTGCACAGAAACTCAATAATTGTTTTTCACTGACTTCTGTTTCAGTCCCGGAAAAATTTCAGGGATGCAGGCTGAATACTTCCCTTGGTAAAATCAGTATTAATGGCAAACAGGCTGACACAACAGCGCGTAGTGAGTTATTAATTATAGACTTAGGCGGAAACGATTATTATCATGGCAATATAGCCTCTGCATCATATTTTTCGCAACCTTTTAGTTTTGTCATTGACCTTTCCGGGGATGATATCTATAATGCAGAAAGTCCTGGATCTGCCGTTCTCGGAATCTCAGCACTATTTGATCTTCAGGGTAATGACCGGTACTATTCAAAAACTTGCGGACCGGGTTATGCGCTGTATGGATCATCCATGGTTTATGACAAAGGTGGAGATGACCTATACTTTAGCGGAAATGATAACGGGCATGCATCGGCATATGTTGGTGTGGCAATACTGGCAGATCTTTCGGGGGATGATCAGTACAGCAGTGGCGGGTATTCAATGGGTTTTGGAGGCACTCATGGAGTAGGCATTCTCTACGACAAAGCAGGAAATGACAATTATAATTCAGTGGATTCCCATTTGCAAAACCCACCGGGATTTGTACTTGGGGCAGCCAGAGGTCGTTGGGCAGAAGCTACAGACGGACATAGTCTTGCAGGTGGTACCGGAATCTTTATTGACTATTCAGGCAATGACAAGTATTCAGCAGGATCTTTTTCCATTGGGGGATCGTACTATTTCGGGTTAGGTATTTTTTATGATGAAGCTGGAGATGATATTTATAATGCCAGCTCTCACAGTTTTGGATATGCCGCACATTTTTCGCTGGCAGGATTTTACGAGAGTAGCGGTGATGACATCTATAACAAAGAAGCAATCAAAGAGAGGATTACTCAGAGTTTTGGCTGCGGCAGAGATTTCTCAGCAGGAATCTTTCTTGAAAAATCCGGAGATGATGAATACCACTTTGGAAACAGAAGTGTGGGGATTGGAGATTTATCAGGTATCGGAAGCTTTTCTGATAATGAGGGAAGTGATAGCTATCATTGGTATAAAAACCAACAAAACAGTCAGTCTCCGTCTATGGGTGCTACAACAGCAGCCAATCATCAGATGCAGATTGGATATCGCATTTATGTCCCTAATAATTTTAAAGGAGTTGGCATTTTCAATGATACAAACGGAAACGATACAAGACACAGCTATGAACAATATGATAAATAAAATTATCCCTATCTATTCTATTATTCTGGGAATAGCCATTCTTGGAATGTGGGTTTTCCTGCTCTTATCCGGCGATATAAATGAAGGGAAATCAGAAATTTCATTCCATCTGTTTTCGGAGTTCCTGATGGCAATTTTATGCATTGCAGGAGGTATACTATACTTAAGAATCAAATATAAATATATGCTCATCATGGCAAATGCCATGGTGGTTTATTCTGTAATAAATGCTGCAGGTTATTATGCTGAAAAAGGAATAATACCGGCTGTTCCGGCATTCACAGCGTTGGCATTGTTCTCATCTGCAATATTGATAATGCTGTCAGTAAATCATAAAAAATCTTAAGGCCTGAGGATTGTTCAGACATTCCTTTGATTTGTTTGTTAAAGATAAAAAAGCAGACAAATGGAAAAATACATTCTTCATACTTCAGCATCACGCGGTCATGCAAACCATGGCTGGCTTGATTCATACCACTCATTCAGTTTTGCCGGATACTACAATCCTGAGCGCATTCACTTTGGTGCTTTGCGTGTATTAAATGATGATACCATAGCCGGAGGTCAGGGCTTTGACACCCACCCCCATGATAACATGGAGATTATATCAATCCCCCTATCAGGAGCACTGGAACATAAAGACAGTATGGGCAACAGTTCCGTGATCAGAGCAGGCGAAATTCAGGTTATGAGTGCCGGAACCGGTGTTTATCATAGTGAGTTCAACCATTATCCTGATAAGCAAGGTCAATTTCTCCAAATATGGATCTTCCCCGACAAGAAGAATGTCACGCCCCGATACGACCAATTGTCACTCAACCCTGAGGACAGAAAAAACAAGCTGCAGCAAATCCTTTCTCCAAATAGTGATGATGAAGGTGTCTGGATTCATCAGCAGGCCTGGATGCATCTGGGAAGATTTGAAAAAGACACAAAAGTCGATTATCAGATTAGAAAAGAAGGAAATGGAGTATATGCTTTCGTAATTGACGGCAGTTTTATTATAGATGGAAAGGCTCTTGGATCCAGAGATGCTATTGCCATCAGTGAAGCAGATATAATCGAAATTAAATCCACGGCTGAGAATTCTGAAATCCTGTTGATTGAAGTTCCAATGGAGTGGTAGTATAATAACATTATCATATCAAAGGACGGAGATATATTATTTAAGATAGCGTATATTTGTAGAAGATTAAGTCACGGATGCAATCATTAAAAAAAATCTTCCATTTATATATCCAGAGTAATACATTCCAGAAAGGGGCAGCATTGGGGTATTTCGCCGTTTTCGCCCTTATCCCGATTGCTATTATTATAATCTCGGTTCTGGGTATTTTCTTTGGATCAGGAACGGTATCATCAGAGTTCTTTTCTCAGTTTAAAGAGTTATTGGGAAGTGAGGCCGCGCATCAGATACAGACTATAATAAACAATCATCACACATCACATAAAAGTATCCTGACCACAATAACCGGTATTATAATGCTGATAGTCTCGGCCTCAAAAATAGTTATCCAACTACACAACGCATTTAACGATATCTACAGCATTAAAATAAAACCAAAAAACGGATTGATTTTGTTTTTAAAACGAAAGGCATTCGCACTGATTATATTAGTTATCCTTTTCACAATTTTGGTCCTAAGCACCACAATCAGTACCTTTCTGCAACGGTTCACGCCTGAAATCACCGGAAGCAATCAACTTTTACAAATCCTGGAACACCTGTTTTCTTTTGCAATTACTGCATTAATATTCAGCCTGATGTATAAAACACTGGGTGATGCAGTAATTCACTGGAAGCCTGCAATGATTGGAGGTATAGTGACTGCAATACTCTTTTTAATTGGTAAAGTTATTATTGCACAAATCATTGCACAAAGCCATATAGAGACCACCTTCGGACAAGCGAGTGTACTTGCTTTAATTATGCTGTGGGTTTTTTATCTATCGCAAATTATCTTTTTGGGTGCTTGTTTTGTAAAAGTTATAGGCGATGCTATTTATAAGCCTGTCCGGCCATCTTCAGAGGCTGTTCGGGTCTTACACAAAGAAGTATCCGAATCCTAACCCCTTTACAGTTTTTCTTCGTAAAAAATATATGCATTGACTTACATATAAAAAATTCTGTATCTTTATTTGGTAAAACCACATCTAGGCAGAATGATTATGAGTAACCACAATGATTTTTATGTCGTAGGTATTGGCGCATCAGCCGGAGGCCTCGAAGCAGTTCAACGTTTTTTTGACCATATCCCAGATAATACAGGAGTTGCATATGTCATTATTCAACATCTATCACCCGACTTTAAAAGTCTTATGCCTGAATTACTTGCCAAGCACACAGGCATGCATATCTACACGGCAAAGAATAATCAAAAGATTAAGCCTAATTGCGTTTATTTAAATAACAGAAACACCAATATTGGCATAAAGGATTATAAGTTTATCCTTTTTGATAAAGCGCCTAAAGACCATCTAAACCTTCCCATTGACATACTTTTTCATATGCTGGGTGAATCATACAAAGATAAATCAATCGGAGTGATTTTGTCAGGTACTGGTTCCGATGGCTCCCGGGGTATCAAAACCATCAAAGAGGCAGGAGGAACAATTTTGGTTCAGGATCCTAAGACAGCTCAGTTTGACGGTATGCCAAACTCGGCAATATCGACTAACCTCGCAGATTTTATCCTTTCGCCGGGGATGCTGGCTGAAAAAATCGTTCAGTTTACAGGAAAAAACCTGCAACTTGAAAGTTCCGGAGATCTGATCTCGAGCAATGAAAAGGTTTTTAACGCAATACTTGAAGAGATTCATCGCCATACAGGTGTAAACTTCAAAAAATACAAAACCAACACTTTGCTTCGGAGACTGGAAAAGAGATTAAGTCTTCACAATATTGAATCTCTGCAGGAGTATTTAAAACTGTTAAAAACCAGTGAAAAAGAAAAAAGTGCAATTAAGCAGGAATTTCTAATTGGTGTAACTAGTTTTTTCAGAGATACAGAAGCATTTAAAATACTAAAAACGAAGGTCATACCTGAAATATGTGAGAAAAAGAGAAATAAAAGTGATGTCAGAATATGGATTCCGGGATGCTCAAGCGGTGAAGAAGTTTATTCTATTGCACTTCTGTTTGATAATTACATCCGAAATAACAAATCGGGGATTGATTTTAAGATTTTTGCCACAGATATTGATAAAAAAGCGCTTCAGCAGGCAAGCATGGGTAGTTATCCGGTAAATACCTTTTTGGAGATAGAAAAACCTTACCTACAGGAATATTTCTTAAAAACCGGCGACAGGATTCAAATCATTAAGCGAATCCGGGAGAAAATTGTCTTTTCATACCATGACCTAACAAACGATCCGCCTTTCATAAAAGTAGATCTTATTTCATGCAGGAACCTGCTTATATATCTTAATAATTCCACCCAAAAAGCAATTCTATCGGGATTTCAGTTTGCCCTGAATAAAGATGGTTTTCTATTTCTTGGAAGTAGCGAATCACTTGGAAGCGTTTCAAAATCTTTCAGGGACGTTGATTCAAAATACAAAATATTCCAAAACCTCTTTGAAAACACCCGCCTGGTCAGGAATGATGATAAAGAAACGTATTTGTATAAAAACAAACATATTCCGGAGCAGCCATTAACCACCTATGCAAAGAATAGTCAGGCAGGACGTAAACAGAGTGAATTATTTTATTACAAATATCTTAGTCAAAAACATGCTCCTGTAACAGTGTTTATTGATAAATCTTTTACGGTCAATTTCATGTTAGGTGAATTCAAGAACTGGTTCAGACAGGTTGACGGAACGTTTACCAATAATCTGCTGGACATGGTTGGTCTGGAGCTTTCTACCATTATACGCAATGGTGTTAGAAGGTTAGAACAGAGTGACAAACCAATCACAATAAAGAATCTCACATATACAGTTAATGAAGAAACAACTGCAACGGATCTTTACTTTGAAAAGGTTGAGCATAAAGATACTCACGACCAGGTATATATGATTCAGTTTGGATTCAGCAAACAGGAAAATTCCAGTGAAGAGATTGTTTTATCGAATGATGATATTTCCAATTTTTCTAAGGAAAGAATAGAAGATCTTGAATATGAACTAAAAGAGAATCGTTCCGAATTACAAAACGTCGTGGAGGAGCTCGAGACAAGTAATGAAGAGTTACAAAGTTCCAATGAAGAACTTATGTCATCCAATGAGGAATTACAAATCTCCAATGAGGAACTTCAGTCGGTTAATGAGGAGCTCTATACCGTTAATACTGAGTTTCAGGAAAAAAACAAAGAGCTTGAAGACCTCAACAATGACATTTTAAACCTTCTAAACAGTACAGATATTGGAACACTATTTCTTGATACTGATCTGAATATCAGAAAATTTACGCCGGCAATAAAACATCTTTTTAATCTTGAAGAATCAGATATTGGAAGAAGTATATCCAGTTTTGCTTCAGAATTTGACGATGATACCAGGAAATCGTTGATTAATGATTCTAAAACAGCACTTGAGAATCTTCAGACTTCTGAAAAGGAGATCAGAGATGGAGAAGGCAACTGGTATTTAAAGCGAATTTTACCCTTTATAACTGCAGAAAAAAGAATCGAAGGAGTAGTAATTACCTTTGTGAATATCACAAGTTTAAAAAAAGCAGAGAAAGATCTCGGGGAATCAGAAATCAGACTCTCCGAAGCACTAAGTGCAGGAAATATGGCCTGGTGGGAACTCCGCCTTCCGGATGGCTTCGTTTCATACAGTAAAAACAAAACAGATCTTCTTGGTCGCAGAAAAGAAGATTTCACATCTTATAAAGACTTCATGAAAATTGTGCATCCTGATGATCATGAGGCAGCCATGAATGCCATGAGGCAGCATATCGACGGTGAAGAACCACTATACAAATGTGAATACCGAATGCAGCATGCAAATGGTAATTACCTTTGGTTCCAGGATATCGGACAGATTATTGCTAAAAATAATGATCGGATTACTGTTACAGGGATTGTTACAGAAATCACAGAAAAGAAACATACTGATTCGTTGCTCCTGAAAGCCAAGAAAAAAGCAGAAGCAGCCAACATCTATAAAAATCAGTTTCTCGCCAATATGAGCCATGAAATCCGTACTCCCATGAACGGCCTTGTTGGTTTTGCAGCTTTACTAAGAGATAGTAAGCTTAATGCAAAAGAGCGAAATAAATATATTGATATCATTGAAAGCAGTTCCCGGCAATTGCTCAATCTCATAAACGACATTATTGATGTTTCAAAGATTGAAGCAGGAGAATTACAATTAAGAGAAAAACCCTGCCGTCTGGATCTTATTTTTACAGAGTTATATGAAACATTTAATAAACTCAAAGAGAAAAAAGGCAAAGATCAGATTGATATCATACTCAATATCCCCAAAAAGCATCAAAAAGTCACTATTCTTTCCGATCCCGAGAGAATAAAACAGATTCTGACAAACCTTTTAAGTAATGCGCTGAAATTTACACACAAAGGGAAGATTGAATTTGGATATAATATCAATAATGATAAAATAATAATTCAGGTTTCTGATACCGGGATTGGAATTGACGGGAAAGATATTTCCAATATTTTTAAACGATTTCAGCGAACAGACCAAACAAATGAAGAAAAATATGATGGTACCGGTCTTGGACTTGCAATCACCAAAGGTATTATAGATAATTTCAATGGCACTATTAATGTTGAATCTCAACACGGCAAAGGAAGCCTCTTTACAATTGAAATACCATTTATTCCGGCAAAGATAGACCAACACAATAAAATTTCATCTACGAAACCTGATTGGGAATTACTGAAAGGAAAAGAACTTCTCATTGCAGAAGATGATTATGTCAATAACCTCTTTTTGGAAGAGTTGTTTAAAAATATTCCTTTAAAAACATATTGGGCGAGAAATGGTATTGAAGCAATTAACATATACAAAGATCATCCTGATATTGAATTGGTGTTAATGGATATCAGAATGCCGATTCTCGATGGTTATAAGGCAGCACAGGAAATCCTCAAAATTAATCCAAAGGCAAAAATTATTGCACAGACTGCGCATGCAATGTCAAGCGACAGGGATAAATGCCTGAATAACGGATTTGCGGAATATATAGCAAAACCGATTCAAAAGGATCAATTTATGGGGCTAATCACCAACCTTATTATTGACGCATAATATATAAAGCTTTTTTAAAGACGTTTTTTATCCTTAAAGGAATGACTGAAAACAACCCTGACCTCCATTTGAATGTTGATTTTGAAATAGCGTTTAAGCACGCCAATGTTGCAATTTGTATTGTTGGATTAAATGGTAAATTTCTTGATGTGAATCCGGAGATGATTAATCTCTTTGGGTATACAAAAACCGATTTTTTATCTAAGGAGATAAAAGATGTCACACATCCTGAAGATATCGAAATCAGCTATAATCAAATTGAAAAAGCCCGTAACTCTGATCAACGAAAAATAAAATTATTAAAACGTTACATTCATAAAAGCGGTAAAATCATACATGCTGATGTATCATCAACTCTTCTATTAGATCAAGAGGAGAATCCACTCTATTTTCTTACTTATATTAATGATATTACCAAATTAGAGAAAAGTGAAAAGGAGTTACTTGTGGCGCACAAAATTGCCGAGGATAATGAGTCAAAATACAGACTAATTGCTGAAAACACATCTGACGGAATTTTCGTTACAAATAAAGAAGGTAAGATTATATATGTTTCTAAATCGTATGTAAATCAGCTCGGATATACTAAAAATGAGGATGTTGGCCGAGGACCTGATGAAATTTATAATATCATACACCCGGAAGACCGAGATAATCTTTTCAAAAGCATTTACAAGGCAATTGAAGAGAAAAAGGAATCTTTTAAGTATACATTCAGAGTAAAGCATAAAAAAGGGCATTATATTTGGCGGGAAGATAATGCCAGATTTCAATTTGATGAGCATGGAGAACACCAGCAATCAATTGTAATATGCCGAGATATCACAGACCAGATAAACAGGCAGGAAGAGATTAAAACCCAGCTAAAATTCTCTGAAGCACTTAATGAAATCGCTGAAGTTATTATTCAAAACAATAATACCGGCGAGCTCCTCGACAATACAAACAGGATAATTGCTGAAACACTCGACGTAGACAGAACGCTTATATACAGGATTTCCTTTAAGGAAAATCAGATATTCGCACTGGCAGAATGGATTAGAAAAGGTTATGAAGATATCGAGCCCACAAAAGATAATTACTCACTTGATTTATATAAAGTTCCTTTTACCAGAATTCTTAATACAAAAAAACACCTTTCGAGTCATTTTGATGATATAGATCCTGTATACAAACAGGATAATTCGCACATATTATTACATCAGAAATTCAAAATCAAAAGTCTTTTATGGTATCCCTTTGCATTTGATGATAACGAGTTTTATGTCTTTACACTAAACCAGATTTTACAGAAACGTGAATGGTCTGTTATAGAGCTTAAATTCATGAATTCGGTGGCAAGACAGGTAACAATCGCATTAATGAAAATAAAATTTCTCGAGGAGAAGAAAGCCTATGAAGCAGCGCTTGAAAACAGCAATAAGAAATTAAAAAAAGCAGTAAAAACAGCAAAGGAAAACCAGGAACTAACAAACAAACTTATCGCTACAGTGCCTGATATCATTGTCAGAACAAACCTTGAGGGAGATATTATTTTTGTAAATGACGCTTTGTCAAAAACTTTTCCTTTCCTTAAAAAAGATCATGTACTTGGTATGAACATGCGAAGCTTCATTGCAGAAGAAGACAAACAGCGGATTGAAGAGAATACTAAATTAATGTTCGAAACACCTTTGGGAGTTCAGGAGTATAAAATGCAAGCCGGGGGAGATATAACTTATGAAATTTCGGTGAATGGAGATGTAGTAAGAGATTCTCTGGGATGGCCACAGGGAATGGTATATATTCTAAGGGATATAACTTCTTTAAAAGAAAAAGAGAAAAAACTGAAGATTGCTTTAGAAAAAGCCAAGGAAAGCGATCGCCTTAAAAGTGCATTCCTTTCAAATATGAGCCATGAAATCCGAACACCAATGAATGGGATTATGGGTTTCACACAACTTCTTAAAGAACCGGCACTATCAGGTGAAGAAAAAGAGAACTATATTGATATTATAGAAAAAAGCGGCCAGCGTATGCTGGGAACCATAAATGATATTATTAGTATCTCCAGAATCGAATCCGGGCAGGATGAAATATCTTATGAGATCACGGATATTAATAAAGTTTTACAAGAGCAATTCGAATTCTTTGAAACGGAGGCAGGTAAAAAAGGATTGCAATTTAGTTATGACTCTTCACTTTCGCAGGATGTTTCTCAAATAATGACTGATAAACGAAAGCTAGAAAATGTATTGACAAACCTTATTAAAAATGCAATAAAATTTACTTCTAAAGGAAGCATTACATTTGGTTGCACAAAGCTCAAAGAAAAAGAAACTTTAGAGTTTTTTGTTAAGGATACAGGGATAGGAATTCCGGAAAACCGAATAGATGCTATCTTTAACCGGTTTGAACAAGCAGACATTGAAGACACGCAAGTATTTGAAGGCTCGGGCTTAGGCCTTGCAATATCAAAGGCATATATTGAGATGCTAAACGGAGAAATTTCGGTAAAAAGCAGCGTAAATAAAGGGTCTGTTTTTTCTTTTACAATACCCTATGTTACAGCCAACGACATTGCAAATGAACAAACTCATCTCTCACACGAAGATTCGTCAGAACCTCTGGAAGACCTGAAAATAATTATCGCAGAAGATGATGAATATAGCATAGAATATTTCCGCTCCATACTTGAAAGCACATTTAAGGAACTGATTTTCACCAAGACTGGTCGTCAAACTATTGAAGCGTTTCATAATAACCCAGATACAGATATCATTCTGATGGATATAAAAATGCCTGATATCAATGGATATGATGCAACACGAAAAATCAGAGAAGAAGGAAAAAATGTTATCATTATAGCGCAAACAGCTTTCGGATTTGAGGAAGATGAGTCGAAAGCCATGTCTGCAGGATGCAATGGTTATATATCCAAGCCAATAAAGAAAGATGCACTCTTCAAACTAATCAGAAGTCTAATCCCGAAAAAATAGCGGCAAACCAACTTTTGCACCTGATCCTTTTTTACCGGTAAGGCGCTATGACGCAAAGATATGCGCAAAATCCAACTACCTGGTGTTGTTATAGTTGCTAAGCATCCATGCGAGCTTCACTGATTACTTTTTATGGATCTGATTAAAGGTTTAGAGGTGTCTGCTTTTTGCAAGATGCTAAGCAACAGGGACCTCTTTTCTGCGAAGCAGGAATCCCGAAAGTTTTTGGGACTCCGTGGTACACTGTGAAAACCCCAAAACCAATGGGTGATTAGAACAGATTTATTGAAGGTTTAAATGCGATTTAATCAAGGAAAATAAAAATAAACTCTGTGTAATTCTACATTACTTGACCCAACTTATTCCCTTGATCCGAGTAATGCTTGTTTTTTCGTTATTGAAAACAAAAAGGCTTTCATTTCTGAAAGCCTCGTGCGTGGGTGAAAGACCGGGTTCGAACCGGCGGCCTCTGGAACCACAATCCAGCGCTCTAACCAACTGAGCTACAATCACCATTTTCGATTTGCAAAAATAATACATTTTTTCATTTCCTGAAATAAAAATATCACTTTCCATGAAAATATTTTTTCGTGTAACTTTATCACTCAAAAAACTTCTAAAGTCAAAATTTTAATCTATGGCAGATATTATCGATTACAAAATTTATGGCGATGATATGCAAATTGTACAGGTAGGCCTCGACCCCGGCGAAGGTGTTCGGGCTGAAGTAGGTACGATGATGTATATGACAAATGGTATTGAGATGCAAACCAACACCGGCGGAGGTATCTTTAAAGGTTTTAAAAGAATGCTCACCGGGGATGGATTTTTTATCACCACATTCACACAAAACGGCAATGGAAAAGGATATGTGGGCTTTGGCGCTCCATTCCCCGGAAAAGTAATCCCGCTCGACCTCACTGAACTTGGCGGAACTTTCATTTGCCAGAAAGATGCCTTCTTATGCGCAGCCGCAGGTGTTGATATTGATATTGCGTTCTCAAAAAGACTTGGTGCAGGGCTGTTTGGTGGTGAAGGATTTATACTTCAAAAACTCACAGGTGATGGTCTGGCCTTCGTGCATGCAGGTGGAACCGTAATCAGCAAAAATCTCCAGGCCGGCGAAACGCTCCGTATCGATACAGGATGTATTGCAGCCTTTGCTCCTACTGTAGATTATGACATTAAGTTCGTCGGAGGTTTTACAAATGCGCTGTTTGGTGGTGAAGGTATTTTTATTGCAACACTCACCGGACCCGGCAAAGTATATCTTCAAAGCTTACCTTTCAGCAGACTGGCAGACAGAATCATGGCAGCAAGTGCCCGTCACAACAGAGGAGAAAAACAGGGTGCAGCAGGAATCGGAGGTGATATCCTCGGTGGTATTCTTGGCGGTGACAGACGATTCTAGCAAACTTCTTAACGGAGGAGAGTGAATGATCCTTTCAGGAGCTGCTCTCCTTCAATTCCATCATATCCCATGATTTCATAATACAACATATAGATGTATACCCCGGAAGAGCAATTCTGCCCTTTAAAAGTCCCGTCCCAGCCTGTCATCATGGAAAACTCGTTGCCTTCCTCATAATAAACCTGAGTTCCTTCACGGGAATACACAAACATCCTGTATTTCACACCTTCAACATTTCCGGTAACAAAACCTTTAAAAGTATCATTTAGCCCGTTGTTATCCGGAGTAAAAGCATTCGGCATAAACATCGGCAGCAGAATCTTAACTGCTATTTTGGATGTCATAACACAATTATTACTGTCGACAACGGTAAGAATGTATTCATGATAAGGATCATCAGGAATAATAGTAGTGTCAGGAGTAGATGAGAACCATCCTTCATTCATAAAATCCCAGTGATAGGAATAGGGTTCTGCTCCGCGCCATACATCAGCGTCAAAAGAGACCGGTGCATCCAGGTAAGTGACTGTATCGGAGGCCCAGATGTCAATCTCAGGAAGTGGGTTAACATCAATGAAAATAGCATCACTCTTTTCACGGGCATCGCCACATCCGTTTTGCGACAAGGCAGTTAATGTTGTCATTCCAACCCATTCAGGATCCCAGAAAACCTCGCAGGTAGCTCCTGTTCCGGTCACAGTTCCCGCAGCAGGTGGCTCAATCGACCAAAGGTATGTATCGGCATAGTTACCACCCAATGTGGTATACTGCGTTGCCGGTCCGGCCTCACAAAGGTTAGTATCACCCAACGGAACCGCAGCTTTTAAAGGTAAAGGATTGGTAATAATCTGAAGGCTGTCGCTGAAAGCACCCTCACCACAACCATTATTGCCTTTAACTTTTATCCATGCATTTCCATGGAAATATTCGTCCCAGGTAATCGCAACAGGATTGGAAGTACCGGTTATTGAACCGGCCTCAGGAGGATACAACACCCAGTTATAAGAATCGGTATACATTGGAGACGGCACATCATAGGAAATCACCTCAGAACCTTCACAGCGGTCGACAATACCGGATGGTATTGATGGCGTCTGAGGAAGTGGCAATATCGTAAAAGTATGCTGCTGATACTCATCTTCAAGCTTTGTCCCTTCAGTATAATAGGCACAATAAGCTTCATCAAAAGAAAAATCACACCCTGCTCCAACATGTGTATGGAACATAAGATTAACCATCTTTCCGGAAAGTATGGTTTGTCCGCTGGTGCCGTCCCATGCTATTTCAATTACTCCCGGTGTTGGGGAATTTACGGTAAGTCCGCTTAGCTGTGCATGAACATTGCTAAAACCAAGATATTCAAGCTCTGTGGGATGAGTAATTCTAAGTTCAAGTTCATTCACCTGGCTAAAGCCTACAATATCTACAGGTATATCAACATCACTTTCCGGGCATGCCTCAGCGCCGGCAACACCAACAGTGGTGAGCAGGGATCCCACAACAAGGATACATTCTCCGGATACGATTTCAATCGGAGCGCAACTTCCATAAACCTTGCATCGGTACTCATATCCGGTCATGGTGGATTCTACATCCTGAATAACCAGCGTATTGGTATAAACGCCTGAATAAGGATAGGTTTCGGTAAGTGCATTCCAGGTAGCTCCACCGTCACGGCTCTCCTCCCATTGATACATCAGGTTTGTACCTTCAGCGATCACAGAAAACTGAGCGGCATCGCCTTCATCCACGGCAAGGATATCAATAGGGTGATTATTGATCAAAGTGGAAGTGTCCACATGGATATCCATGATATATGCAGGGCCATTACCGCAATGATTAATTCCGTAAACTTCAATAGAATGACTGCCCGGAGCGATAGAGGAGCTAATGGCCACTTCAATAGTTGCTTCATCAGTAGCGGTGGTACCGCTCATTCCCGGCTGAAAACTCCAGTTGTAGGAGTCAGCATAATCCAGAGGATCCACAAAATAGATTACCGTATCACCGGGACATACCACCACCGGTCCATGAATAGTATCAGCTTCAAACGGCAGAAAATCGATAAAAAGATCGATACATTTATTTTCCTGCAAAGGAGTTCCAAAATCGGTAATAACCTCCACCTGCTTGGGACCGGATTCGTCGTAAATAATTGCAGGAGGGTGAGGTCCTGTGAAAACGTGGTTGTTTACAGCCTCACAAGAAGGCAATATCAAGCGTGTAATATTTTTTGTAGCAATATTACATATCATTGCATAATAATCGCTTCCGACGCGAAACACATCACTTATACTATGGCCATATTCTATGGAATTACCCAGAGTTCCGTATGACGTACAGATAGGATCCTGTGTAATATCATCAAACCTTAGTGATACCAGATTATATTCGCTGCTGTTTGCCCCGGAGACTATATAGCCGTAAATTTCATTACAACTGCGAAAAAGGGATAAATCACGCATATGCAGGATATCCTGTGTACTGGTAGTTGTAACAGAAGAACATACAGGACTGCTATTCAATAGATCTGATCCAAAGTCAAGACGAAACAGACCTCCAACATAGTCAGTAACAAACACATGCCAGTTATTCACCGAACCGTCAAGCTCACTAATTGGAAAGATACCCACAGGTTCCTGTAGCATTCCTCCAAAGTCACCCAGGTTTTCCACATCCGGAACCTGATTAATACCATTGTTAAAATCAAAACGTGTTACTTCACCACTACCCTTATTTACAGTAAATCCATGCCAGGTAGCATTATCATCATCATAGAAGATATAGAGGTCATGCGGGAAATTCAGGTTTGTAAAACCGGGGTCGTCCACAAGCATTGTGAGCACAGGAGAAGGATTATCAAGAGAGGCACCAAAATCAATTCTTGCAAGGTATGAGGAGTTATAAAGCGGGTTTCCACCAACAATAAAACCGTACCATTTGTTAGTAACATACTCATCATACACAATTTGTAGCCCTTCCAGATTTTTAGGCATACCCGCAATAATCAAATCTATAGGGTCCTGTGGAAGTCCGTCGAGTTCAGGATATGTATATCGTGTTATCTTACCAGGGTAATTATTATTGTATTCAAGTTCTGAATAATTATTTATAAAAGAGTAGAAAACTCCATTATCTTCATTCAAAGAGAGATAAACAGGTGATTGTAAAAGTTCGTCCCAGTTAATTTCGGGATCGCCAACGGGAGCCTCATTGGGGTCAGCTTTACAAAAGGTCCAAAGCCAGGTATGAGCACCCGGATTAGCGGAATTGTTAACAAATAAGACTTCATCTCCCGGACAAATATCACCCGTAGGATAGTCGATATCAATGTATTGTGCATACACTGATAAAGAAAATAAAGAAAGGCACAGTATAATTAAAAGCCCTGCAGTGGTTCTAATTCTCATAATTCTTTCGTCAAAGCGCCGTAAATATAGCTAAAAACACGACTTCTTGAAAATATAACGCATAAAATTATCACGAAATTATTCACTATTGGAATTGCACATTATCACAACCGTATTTTCTTCCGCCACCGGGACAGTCGCCCTTATCAAAGGAGAATTTCAGTGAAAAGTAGATATCCATGCCGGAAAAGTCGGTAAGGCCGGTAAAAGCACCCAGCTTTTCCGTACCAATGGTTAACGCATAAGCACGGATACTCAACCCTAGCCGGGGATATTTGTACTGATACAAACTCAACGGCATTGCCACTTCAAAGTGCTTCCGCTCGTAGCGGGGCACTAACGCTACCTGAGCAGGTCTTCGGATGGCGCTTTGACGAATAACCACCGGATGAATCCAGGTTCCATTTAAAAACAGATAATTTTCAAATGAATAATCTCCCTGGAGGCTTATTGCTGCAGGTGTTAAGACAGTCACCCTATCGCCATTGTAGGTTGCCCCGGGATCGCGAAAAAATCGATCACTAAGGTCACTCATCAGGAAATTCATATCCTCATACTGATATGCATTAATATTTGGCCAATAATGACTGCCATCCTCATAAATATGAGCCATGGCGTTATCGGAAAAGGAGACAAAACCGACATCAAGCAAGCTGATTCCCAAACGATAAACATAGGTTGTATAATGCTGTTGGCAAAGCCGGTCATAATCACGACGATAATAGTTTTTATCTTTCTGCAGCAGCGTAAAACCGACATCAAAAGCCACTCCCCTGCCCTTGAAAAAACTTCCTCCATCGGGGAAAGAGTTATCGCTATAACCAAGAGGAAGACTCATACCCGTAGTGGCATTAAGATTAAGAATATCCAGGTCGGAGCGATTCAGCATATTATAATCCAACGCATTACCATACAAATAAAAGCCTGATGCTCCTGAAAGATACTTTAATGTTATTCCACCTGAGATACGGGTATAATATCTGTCTTCAAAAATCTTTGCTACCGAAAAAGCTGTTTCCATCCATGCCATACCGGCAGCAGAAAAGCCATCCTCATAATAATCTATATTGTGTTGCGGAACATAACCGAGTCCTATATACGCAAAATTGGCAACACTCTCAGGAACCTTATGCAGGGAAACAGCGGTTCGGGCATTTATGCTTATTCCATAGGCATAATCACCAGAAACCAGAAGAAAACCCGGACCACCAGCCCAAATATCAAGGTTTAAATCCTTATCGCCACCATTCTGGTAGTGATTAAAAGCTCCCAGCTCTACAGAATACCCCAGATTCGGATGCTCTTCAGTGTATGTTGGGAATTGAGGACTTAGTGAAAATATATCCCTTGCCCTGTATTCCTGTGCACCGATATACAGGTAGTTATTCTCCAAAAACACCCCTCCGGCAGCTACCTGAATATCAAGATATTGCTGATAATTAACTATCGAGGAAGGATTTAGTCTGGCTCCTGTAATCCCTGAATAATTTCCGGTGGTAAGCCCGAACCTCTCCTGCCCTAAAAGTGCTGCAGGCAAAAACATTATAATTAAGATAAACAGAGAGGCGTGATGATGTGTGCGCTGATAATCCACGAATATTCTTGTTAGCGTTAACCTAATGTGTTCAATGATATAAACTGTAAAAATACCATAAAATTGCAATAATTCCTTTTAAACATTGATTTGATTCGAACCTTTCCATATTTTTACGGTTAATTCAACAAACGACAAAATTATGAAGTGGAAATCATTTTTACTCTGGGTAATTTCAGTTCTTTTAATGGGTATTATCGCCGTATATCAGCGCACAACAGGCCCAACATATCCTGTAAAAGCTGAGATAACCATCGATGGTATGCCTTTATCCGTAAAACTTCTGACAAGTGCTGATAATGATAAGGATGCTGTTATATCAGTACCTGATACGAACAAAATCCTTAAAGGGTATTATGAATTCCGTCGTTTTAAAAGTGATGATGCATGGACTAAATATAGAATGCATCATAAGGAAGATGCACTGGTTGCCGAACTCCCTGCTCAACCTGCGGCAGGAAAACTGGAATACAGGCTGATTCTCATTGACAACAATGGATTGGAAAAACCAATTAATGAAGAGCCTGTCGTGATTCGTTTTAAGGGTCCTGTGCCGGAAGCCATTCTCATCCCGCATGTGCTTTTTATGTTTTTGGCAATGGTTTTCAGTTTAAGAACCGGTTTTGAAGCTTTGTTTCTTCGCAGAAGAACCCTTCGGCTTGCAGGAATTACCACCATATTATTATTAGTTGGTGGACTTATCCTTGGCCCCATAGTTCAGTATTATGCTTTCGGGGATTTCTGGACCGGATGGCCGTTTGGCAAAGACCTTACAGATACAAAAACCCTTATTTCGTTTATTTTCTGGGTTGTTGCATGGCTGCGACTGAGGAAAGACCCTCAGAACCGATTCTGGCCAATTCTGGCAAGCATTGTATTGCTGGCAATATACCTTATTCCACATAGCATGTTTGGTTCAGAATTCGATTATGCATCAGGAGAAGTACAAACCGGGAAATAGATTCTGACATGACATATATTATTGCTGCAATCACCATTCTGGTGTCTATTCTGGCTTTTCAACGTGCCGACCTCACTGAAAAACTAAAGTTTACGCCCTACCTTATTGCTAAAGACAGGCAGTATTATCGTTTTCTTTCACATGCCTTAATACATGGAGGAATAGCACACCTTTTATTTAATATGCTTGTATTGATATCTTTCGGTACCGCCGTGGAACAGTATTTTAAAGCTATATGGGGCGCAACCGGATTATATTACTATGTTGTTCTTTATGTTGGCGGAATAGTTATTTCTTCCGGTCCATCCTTTTTCAAGAATAAGGAAAACCCATATTACAGTGCTGTTGGAGCTTCCGGAGCCATTTCAGCAATCGTCTTTGCAAGCATTCTTTTTGACCCCTGGAATAAGATTTATTTCATGTTTATACCTATTGGAATTCCTGCGTTTATTTTTGGGATTTTGTATCTTGTTTTTAGTGCATACATGGCAAAACGTGGCGGTGACAACATCGGTCATGATGCGCATTTCTGGGGTGCTGTTTTTGGGTTTATTTTCACAATATTACTAAAACCAGCTCTTTTTATAAGGTTTACAGAGCTCATTTTCAACAACTAACAAACAACACAGAACTCCCACCCGGGAGCAGAAAGATTATTATCAGAATCGGTATTTTTCTTTTACCTTTGCATGGTATAAGAAAAAAATCAGATCATGAAAAAAATCCAACTTCTAAGTATCATTACTATTATTACTGTGTTACTGATTTCCTGCGGACCAAAAAGGGAAGTAAAAGAGGTCTTTCACCCCGGTACAGATGTTATTTCAGAAAAGTATGAATTCTTTACCGATGAAGACGGAAATGAAGTAAAAGACGGTTTTTATGAATTTTATGATGATAAAGGAAATGTCGTTTCAGAAGGTCAATATAAAAAAGGACTTCGCACCGGTAAATGGGTCAAGTATCATGAAAACAGAAAAATCAGAAATACAGCAGAGTTCAAAAATGACAGCCTGCATGGCGAATACGAAGCCTTTTATAATACAGGTGAGTTAAAAACCCTTATTAGCTATGAAAACGGAAGACGTGAAGGGCAATACTACAGCTACTTTAAGAATGGAAAGGTTCAGTCTGAAGTTGTTTATCATGATGGAAAACGTGAAGGCCTGCAGAAAAACTATTCTGAAGATGGTGTTCTGGTAGAAGAAAAGGAGTATAAGAACGGTGTACCCAATGGAATTTACAACAAATACTATATTGGTGGTGAGTTGCATGAACAGGGATTTTTTAAGCTCTCAAAACCAGACAGCATCTGGCATACTTATAATAAGGAAGGAATATTAACCGGGACTACTACATATTCTCAAAAATAGTCCGGCTATGAGAAATAGAATTTCGGTTTATGTAACGATTCTTTTCTTTTTATTTAGCAACACAATATTTGCACATCCCGGAGAAGTCGTTCGAACCTTTATTGCACCGGCGCAGAATTGCACCGGAATAACTTTTGACGGAACAAACATCTGGGTATGTGACCGTAAAACAGATTTGATATACTGCCTTAACCCGGAGACCGGGAACATTTCCCGTTCATTATCCTCTCCGGCCTACTGGCCTTCAGCATTGGCCTGGGATGGGAATTCAATTTACAATATTGATATTAAAGGAGGTTTACCTCTGGCAGAGCATTATCATGCGAAAATATATCGGGTCGATCCAATCAAAGGAAATATTCTGCATTTCGCTGACGGCCCTGACGCCATGGCAACAGGACTGGCTTCCGATGGCGAGTATTTATGGAGCATCATTCCCGGCCAGCAAAAAATCGTAATGATAAATGCAGCGGACGGAACAACTATTCGCTCCTTCCCTTCACCCACAAGATCATCTTCTGCAATTGCATTTGACGGTAAGTACCTTTGGGTTACTGATTCCGGGTCGAACAAATTATTTATGGTTAACCCAACAGACGGCACGGTGATCATTACAACGGATGCCCCGTCTCCATATGTCAGAGATATCGCCTTCGACGGAAAGAACTTACTTGCAATAGACTCACAGACCGACAGCATCTATGTGTTAAAAATTCAAGACGACCAACAATACCGGTTGACGAACAAAAGAGAATTAAATCTCACTTTTAACCATTGCACGACAAACTTCGGCCCGGGAAATGTCACATCCCTTGATGTACACATCGCAATTCCTGAAAGCAGAATTAATCAAAAAATAGTCGCTCCGCCGGTTTTTTCACCTGAAGGTTATAATGTTGTATCTGACAACTGGGGGCAGAATACTGTACACTGGAATAGGGAGAATATTGCGGCTTCAGAGCAGTTTGATGCAGCTATGACAGTCCGGGCTGAAACCTGGGATCTGAACTATTTTATATATCCTGAGAAGGTCGGCGGTTTTCAAGATATCCCGGAAACGGTAAAAAATCTGTATCTGGCAGATAATGAGAAATTTCAGCTCACAGGAAAGACAATAAAGAGTGCTGTTAAAGAGGCCATTGGCAATGAGAAGAATCTCTATTATCAGGCACGAAAGATCTATCGCTATGTGCAAACACATATGTATTATGAGATGGCCGGAGGCTGGAATACAGCCCCGGAGGTTCTGGAAAGAGGTAACGGCTCATGCTCTGAATACTCATTTGTATATATCGCCATGTGCCGGGCGGCCGGAATTCCGGCAAGGTACGTGGGAGCTGTTTCAGTAAGGCTGGAAACTGCTCAACTCGACGACGTGTTTCACCGTTGGGTTGAAATATACCTTCCCAATTATGGTTGGATCCCTGTTGACCCCTCAGGTGGTGACTCAGACTCCCCTGCGCACCAGGCCGCATATTTCGGCGCTGTAAAAGGAAAGTATATAGTCACTACACAATCTGGTGGCGGCTCGGAAACCCTTGAATGGACTTATAATGCCAACGAATTTATTAAAACAGAACCAAAAACATTCGTCGTATCAGAGCATATTGGCAATTGGGATGTAATAAAATAACAGTATGAAGAATTATTGTTTATTGTTTTCCTTTTTCTTCTTTGCATTTTTCCTGAATGCGCAGGAACAAATCACTATTGAAATTTCTCCCAATGGTCAGAATCTTAAAATCTATCCGCTTCCTGTAGAAGATGATCAACCGACTCTTTATATCGACCAGTATGGCAACCCCGGCATAGAAATGAACGGAAGCAACTCTTTCAGGTGGTCGGAATATAAGGATGCAACAGAAGGAAAACCGGAAGAGATAAACGGAATCCGGTTTTCATATTACAACAATCTTGATCATGATGGTTTTTTACAATCTTTTGGAGATACAGAACTTGAATATTACGACAGAATGCCGGGAGAAGCGCAGTCAACAAGGCTTCATTATATCAATGATATAGAAATCACATATCATGATGTTATGCAGGGTCCGCCAAAGCAGGGTAAAATAAAATCCATCGATGGCATTCTTCTTGACTATTTCTATGGATTCGATAATCAGGGAAAACTTAGCAGAGCAGGAAATTATCGCATTTATTATAATCAGGAAGATAACCGCTCGGGCAAAAGCGGGCGCCCGGATGCAATAGAAGGCAATGACAGCCGTTTATCCATTTATATAAGTTTTGACTTTAATCAGAAATACAACAACTAATTGCCGGAATGAAACTTTCAGTCATTATTGTTAATTATAATGTAATCCATTTTCTGGAACAGTGCCTGCTATCGGTACAAAAGGCAATTTCAGGCCTTGAAGTGGAAGTTTTTGTTGTAGATAACAATTCTGTAGATGGTTCTGTAAGTATGGTAAAGGAGAAATTTCCGTGGGTAAATCTTATTGCCAATAATGACAACCCCGGATTTTCCAAGGCCAACAATCAGGCTATCAGAGTTTCAAAGGGTGAATATGTACTTTTACTCAACCCTGACACAGTTGTGGAGGAGGATACCTTTTCCAAGTGTATTGACTTTATGGATCAGCATCCTGATGCCGGTGGATTAGGTGTTAAGATGGTTGACGGCAAAGGCGAATTTTTGCCTGAGTCAAAACGCGGGCTGCCAACACCTGAAGTTGCTTTTTATAAACTTTCCGGGCTTTCCCGGCTTTTCCCAAAATCAAAACGGTTCGGACAGTATCACCTCACCTATCTTTCACGTGAAGAGACACACAAAATTGATGTCCTTTCCGGAGCATTTATGATGATGAGGAAAGAGACCCTGGATAAAGCAGGACTCCTGGATGAAACATTCTTCATGTATGGAGAGGATATTGACCTTTCATACCGCATCAAACTTGCAGGCTACAATAACTATTATTTCCCTGATACAAGGATTATTCATTATAAAGGTGAAAGCACAAAGAAGAGTAGCGTGAATTATGTCTACACTTTCTATAATGCCATGGTAATCTTTGCTGAAAAGCATTTTAGCACTAAAAGAGCAAAGCTGTTCAGTTTTATTATAAACTTCGCCATATGGCTGCGTGCATCCATTGCATTGGCCAGCCGACTGGCGAAAAACCTATTCCTCCCGTTTTGTGATGCTTTATTAATGTATGGAGGAATATTCATAATAAAACTCTATTGGGAACGATTGTATATTTTCCCTGACGGCGGCTCCTACCCTCCCGAATATCTCCTGTTTGCTGTTCCGGCATATGTGTTAACCTGGACTATCTCACTCTACCTTAGCGGAGCTTACGATAGCCCCATAAAACTCAGCAAGGTTGTACAGGGTACTCTGATAGGAACAGTGATTATTCTTGTGGCCTATGCATTGCTCCCGGAACATTTCAGGTTTTCAAGAGCCATGATTCTAATGGGTACACTTTGGGGTATTATAGCATTGTCATCCATCAGAGGCTTACTTCACTATTTTGGCCCCGACAGATATCATCTGGGTTACGATGAGAACAAACGATTTGTGATTATCGGATCAAAATCAGAAGCTGAAAGAGTGGCATCATTATTAAGTAAGACTGCTCTCAAGCCTGGTTTTGTGGGTTTTGTTTCACCTTCAGAAGGAAGCAGAAAAGATGGCTTTATCGGAAACCTTGACCAACTTAAAGATATTATTCAAATCTATGATATCAAAGAGATTATCTTCTGCGCCAAAGATGTTTCCTCTGTAAAAATCATTGATCTGATGTCGGACCTGGGTCACCTGCAGGTTAATTACAAAATTGCTCCACGTGAATCTGCCGCTATTATTGGCAGCAACAGCATAAACACCAGCGGCGACCTCTATACAATTGACGTGAATGCAATTTCCAAACAGGCGAACAGGAGAAACAAGCGATTACTTGATATTATTTCCTCACTGATATTTCTGGCGTTTTCACCCTTTTTGGTATTTATAATGCGACGACCTGCAGGCTTTTTAAAGAATATTTTTGCTGTAGTCTTCGGCCTGAAAAGCTGGGTAGGTTATTGTCCATCAGATAGTAACGAGGACATCCACCTTCCAACAATTAAAACCGGGATTTTAAATCCCACCGACCTCTTTGCACTGCCAAAAATTAGTGCTGAAGACCGCACTCAGCTTAACTACCTTTATGCCAAAGATTATCATTTCAGAAAAGATATCAATATCATTCTCAGGGCTATCCGCCATTTAGTACGATAGCACCAAACAAAATGCACTTCTTACTGTTTATCTGGAAACAAAATAGATATAACGCTATTCAGATCAAACAAAATGGCAAAACACGAGATTATCATCCCTAAAATGGGGGAAAGCATTATAGAAGCAACTATTACAAAATGGCTTGTTAAGGAAGGCGACGTTATCGCTGAAGAAGATCCTATTGTTGAACTGGCAACTGACAAAGTTGATTCAGAAATTCCGTCACCAATTGATGGAACTATTGAGAAAATCCTTTTTAAGGAAGGCGATGTAGTGCCTGTAGGTGAAGTAATTGCAATTGTGGCCCTGGAAGGTGATGATGCCGGGGAAGAGCCTCAGAAAGAAATTCCAAAAGTGGAGATTCCTGAACCATCGGTTGCTGAAACGCCCGAAACGCAGACGCCCGTTGAAGATAATTCTGCAGATGACGGTCGTTTTTACAGCCCACTGGTAAGAAAGATTGCAAAAGAGGAAAATATTAACAGTGCTGAACTCGCTTCAATTCAGGGCACAGGAAAAGATGACAGGGTTACCAAGAATGATATTCTTATATATCTGGAAACCAGAGGTCAGCAAAAGCCTCAAGCACCTGCTGCTACGGAAACCAAAGTTACGACAACACCTCCTGCCACTCCTGCACCGGAATTCAAAGACGGTGATGAGATAATTCAGATGGACAGAATGAGAAAACTGATTGCCGACCATATGGTGGCGTCAGTTCAGACAAGCCCACATGTTACTTCATTCATTGAAGTAGATATGGAACCCATTGTTCAGTGGAGAAAAAAGAATAAAGAGGCATTTATGGCTCGTGAAAAGCAAAAACTTACGTTTACGCCAATCTTTATTGAAGCTACAGCTCGCGCCTTACGCGACTTCCCGGGTGTCAATGCATCTGTCAACGGAGACAAAATTATCCTTCGTAAAGACGTTAATATAGGGATGGCTGCAGCACTGCCCAATGGTAACCTTATTGTTCCCGTAATTAAACAAGCTGACAGAATGAACCTGGCAGGACTCGCAGCATCAGTAAATGATCTTGCCCATCGTTCAAGAGAAAATAAGCTGCAACCTGATGAAATCAGTGGTGGTACATTTACAATTACCAACCTCGGCACATTCGGGTCCACAACCGGAACACCAATTATTAACCAGCCGCAGGTAGCAATCCTTGGCATTGGTGTAATAAATAAGAAGCCTGTTGTTGTGGAAACAGAATTTGGTGATACCATCGCCATTCGTCACAGATGTGTCCTATCGCTCTCTTACGACCACCGCGTGGTTGATGGAGCTCTCGGAGGAATGTTCCTGCAAAGAGTAGCACAATATCTTGAAAACTTCGATACACAAAGAACAGCATAACATCCCTTTTTTGTAACTTTGTGTTACGAAATGAAAATTTCGCTGCGCAGGAGTATTTCTGCGCAGCGTATTTATTTAAAAAAGACTCATGGAACTGAATCTCACAAAACCTATTGCATTTTTTGATCTGGAAACTACAGGACTCAACATAGCTAAAGACCGAATTGTAGAATTCTCAGTGTTAAAGGTCACTCCCGAAGGAGAGGAAATCATTAAAACATCCAAAATCAACCCGACAATACCAATTCCCAAAGAGGTTTCGGAAATCCATGGAATCTATGATAAGGATGTTATTGATCAGCCTACTTTTAAACAGGTTGCCGCAGATTTGAATCAATTTCTTCAAAATTGCGACCTGGCCGGTTACAATGCATTGCGTTTTGATATTCCTTTACTTGTGGAAGAGTTTCTCAGAGCGGGCGTAGATTTTGAAATGCGAAACAGAAGAGTTGTGGATGTGCAAAATATTTTCCACAGAATGGAACAACGCACGCTCTCCGCTGCATACAAGTTCTATTGTGATAAAAACCTCGAAGATGCTCATACAGCTGAGGCTGATACAATTGCAACCTATGAGGTCTTAAAAGCTCAGCTCGACAGATATAAAGAAACACCTTTAAAAGATAAAAAAGGTAATGTTTTTACTCCTGTTGTAAACGACATGAAAGCATTGAGTGAATTTACCGCAAGAACAAAAAATGCCGATCTCACAGGACAAATCATTTTCAATGAAAAAGATGAAGAGGTTTTCAATTTTGGAAAATTCAAGGGGCAACGTGTTGTGGATGTCTTCAATAAAGAACCACAATATTACGATTGGATGATGAAGAGTGATTTTCCTCTCTATACGAAAAAAGTTATTCAGGAGCTTTACTTTAAATCAAGACCTAATCCTCAGGGGCTTATCTTCAAATAACACAACTATGAAAATCATCTGCATAGGAAGAAACTACGCTGATCATGTTAAAGAGATGAACAGCCCTGAAAATGAAGATCCTGTTTTTTTTCTGAAACCGGATACCGCTCTTTTATTGAGAAACAGGCCCTTCTACTACCCGGATTATTCAAACAATATTCATTATGAGGCTGAGCTTGTTATACGCATAGACAGAAACGGGAAGCACATACGCGAAGCTTTTGCTAATGATTACTATTCTGAAATAGGGTTTGGTCTTGACATGACAGCCAGAGACTTACAGCAAAAATGCAAACAAAACGGAGCGCCGTGGGAGATTGCCAAAGGCTTTGATTCTTCGGCACCAATAAGCAGGTTCATCCCTCTTACCGACCTGAAGAATGTTGAAAACATCGAGTTTTCGCTGAAAAAGAACGGCGAAGTTGTACAACACGGATTCTCTAAGGATATGATATTTTCTGTGGACAGGATAATTGCCCATGTTTCAAAATATATTACCCTTAAAATGGGAGATATTATTTTTACCGGAACACCTTCAGGGGTTGGGCCAGTTAAAATTGGCGACAGGCTTGAAGGATTCATTGAAGACAAAAAAATGCTCTCTACGCTCATAAAATAGACTATGGTCAGAAAAGACAATACATACAGCATGAAAGAGGCCATAAGTCTCCTTTTAAAAACCTACCGCATTGAAGGAGAAGTGGAAAGGTCGAAGGTTATTTCTGCCTATTATGATGTTGCCGGTGAGTTGATTGTCAAACATACCCTTTCGGTAAAAATGAAAAACGACACACTTTTTGTAGCGGTTGACAACGCAGCACTCCGCAATGAACTGGTCTATTCCCGTGAGCAACTGTTGTTCCTGATAAATGAAAAAGTAGGGAAAGAGATTGTCAGGAATGTGGTGTTTCGGTAAAACCGTTTTTCTTTACAGAAGCGTTGTCAACCACATAATGTAAATATTCCGCATTACTCTCTGAAACAAGTCTTTCAATACGTTCGCTTTGTGTGTCGGTGATAAAAACCTGGCCGAACATGTTATCAGCAACCAGCTTTACAATGGCACTTACACGGGTATCATCCAGTTTATCAAAAATATCATCCAGCAAAAGAATCGGCTTAAAACCTTTTTTCGCCTGAGTATATTCAAACTGAGCCAGCTTGGCTGCAATATAAAAGGATTTCTGTTGTCCCTGTGAACCATACTTTTTTACAGCATGTCCATTCATCCTGAAAGCATAATCATCCTTATGAATTCCTGTTGTCGTATATTTCAAAACCCTGTCTTTCATCACCGATTCCTGAAGAAGCAACTCCGGGGAGCTGTCATTCAGCTGAGAAATATACTCAACACTAACCTCTTCATTACCACCTGAAACATGGGTATAGAATTTCTGCAGAACAGGGATGAACTCACCGGCAAAAACGCGTCGTTTTTCATTCAGTGTAACGCCATACTGCACCAGTTGCTCATTCCATATTTCCAGTGCTTCTTCCTGAAAATTACCAGTATCCGCAAACCTTTTTAACAACGTATTGCGCTGAGCAAGTGCCCTGTTATACTGTATCAGATTATCTAAATATACGGCATCAAACTGAGCTATTACACTATCAAAATATTTCCTTCGAACTTCGCTGCCATTATTAATCAGGTCCTGGTCATACGGACTTATCATCACCAGTGGAAATTTTCCAATATGATCTGCAAGACGCTGATACTCCTTCTTGTTAATGCTAAACTGTTTTTTACTTCCACGCTTCAGCACACAGCTCACCTTATCATCAGGATTTTCTCCGCTATTAAAAATTCCATGAATGGCAAAAAAATCATTTTCATGCCTGATATTTTGCTGATCAGTAGCGTTAAAACCAGATTTACAATACGACAGATAATAAACAGCATCAAGGATATTGGTTTTTCCTGCACCATTGGGACCTGTAAAACAATTCAGTTTTGATGAACATTCCAGAGAAGTTTCTCCATAATTCTTAAAATTCGAAATAATGAGTTGTTTCAGGTACATACAGGTTATATCGCTTTAATTATTGATGCTATTTCTTCCATAAGCCACATTGGTGTTGAAGTGGCACCACAGATCCCTACACGCTCTGCATTTGAAAACCATTCCTCACTAATCTCGTCTTTTTCAGATACAAACCAGGTATTATCATTTACTTCCTTACATTTTTTATAGAGAAAATTACCATTGGAACTCTTTTTGCCGCTCACAAATATGATTACATCAAAATCCTTCACAAACGACTGAAGTTCAGGCACTCTGTTGGACATCTGCCGGCATATTGAATCAGTGATTTCCGGTGAATTATCCGGATTAATCTCCTTCATTCTTCGAATAATTTCATCCCGAACCTCATGAAACTGATCTATCCCCTTTGTGGTTTGCACAAAAAGGCTCACAGGACGGGAGAAATCAATTTTTTCGAGATCGTTCATCTCCGAAATCACAATTCCGTTCCCAAGTGTCTGGCCTAATAAACCATTTACTTCAGGATGATTAGGCTTTCCAAAAATTACCACCTGTCCGTTAACTTCCTGCATTTTTTCTGAAGCCTTACGTATCTTATTCTGCAATCTTAATACTACCGGGCAGGTTGCATCAATCAGGTTAATCCCTTTGCTAAATGCTTTGATGTAGGTATCAGGATGCTCACCGTGAGCACGAATTAAAACCTTTTTTCCCTTGAGTGAATCCAATTTATCATGATCAATAACCCTTAAACCCAATTCATTAAGCCTGTTGACTTCTTTATGGTTATGGACAATGTCACCAATGCAGTACAGCTCGTCATTATCCTGCAGTTCCCGTTCAGCAACCTCAATGGCATGAACCACGCCAAAACAGAATCCGGAACTCTTTTCAATTTCTACATACATGATTAAACATTTATGCGCAAAGATACCAAATAAGACGCAATTCAATAAATAAGCAGTAGGTTAGTTCAGCTCCGGATCAGACGGAAGGTTAGCCCAGATGGCGTAATCCTTTCCCAGGCTTTTCATTGATGAGCTCCACATATCTTCCGGCTTCATTTTGAATATCTGTTCACTACGGGCTTCTGACACAATCCATGAATCCTGGTTTATCTCCTGATCCAATTGTTTGGCAGACCAACCGGAATAGCCCAGAAAAAAACGAATCTCCTCCGGCCGTATTTGGTTAAGGATAACCATTTCACGAATTTTATCCGGGTCACCACCCCAGAATAAGCCTTCACGAATCTTTTGCGCCCCGGGAACAGCAAATCCAAGACTGTGAATAAAAAACATGGTGTCAGTCTCCACAGGCCCTCCAAAAAACAGGGGTGGATTAAAATCCCGAAAACCTTCAATAGCATCCCGGAGTCCTATTTTCATTGGTTTATTGACGATAATTCCGAAGGATCCTTCCTCATTATGTTCAGCAAGTAATACCACAGACCTGCCGAAATAAAAATCATCAAGTGAAGGCTTTGAGATTAAAATCCTTCCTGCTGCAGGTATGATTAATTCCTTATCGACCATAACACAAAATTTCTGCTTTGACTCACAAATGACGTTTGGGTTGCAATATACTAACGTTTATTCTAAAATCGTATATTTGGCCAACGGAATAACCGATAAAATATTCCCCGTTTATGAATAATAATCAACATTATACAGATCTGAGAAATCAGTACCCCGTATTCACATTTAGTGGCTTCGACATACAAAAAACGCCCGAAGATTTAACTGTAATTTACCAATTTAACATTGCTGAGCATTTTTTCTTTTCTCCTTCCCTGACATTCCATACACCTAAAGATATCACGGATTCAATTCCTGCGGATCTGCTTAAAAACATGATATTCCATATTGGTTTAGTGGAGATGATTAGTTACTGGAAAATCACATGTGCACCGATAATAAATATTCGTTGTGGTGAAATATCAGTTAATCAGAAAGAATGGTGGAAGAAACTCATGTTCAATGGTCTGGGAGAGTTCTTTTATATTAACGGTATAGCTGCTGATGCAGATGATTTCGTTATCTTCCAAAGTTCCGGAGAACGATATCAAAAGGGTAAAATTTCAGATGGTTCAGGATATCTCATTCCTGTAGGCGGAGGAAAAGATTCTGTTGTAACCCTGGAATTATTGAAACATAAAAATGCCACACCTTTTATTATAAATCCCCGGGAAGCGCAAACCGGCACCATTGCAGCAGCAGGTTTTGATAAACACAACAGTGCTCTTGTCACACGCCGGCTGGATCCATTGATGCTTAAACTCAATGATGAAGGATTTTTAAACGGACACACTCCGTTCTCTGCTTTACTCGCGTTCACATCATTGCCGGCAGCACTTTTTGCAGGCAGAAAGAACATTGCTCTTTCCAATGAGTCAAGCGCAAATGAAAGCACAGTGCACGGAAGTCATGTTAACCACCAGTACAGCAAAAGTCTGGAATTTGAAAACGACTTCAGAGGCTATGTAAAGAGTTATATCACTGAAGACCTTCGGTATTTCAGCATGTTGAGACCTTTGTCAGAAGTCCAGATTGCAAAGATCTTTTCACAGCTAAAGCATCATCATGCAGAATTCAGGAGTTGCAATGTGGGCAGCAAAACAAATTCCTGGTGCGGTAAATGCCCGAAGTGTATGTTTACAGCAATAATGCTGTCGCTGTTTTTACCTGAAGAAGATGTAACCAAAATCTTCAATAAGAATCTTTTTAAGGACTCCGGACTTGTAAAAACCACTGAAGAACTTGCAGGTCTGTGGCCGGCAAAACCATTTGAGTGTGTGGGGACTGCTGAAGAGGTAACCTTTGCCTTGCGATACATAATTAATAATTACAAAGAGACTGATCTTCCAGTAGTGCTCGACTTGATTGATAAAAAAATAATCTCTGTCACCTCTGCGTTAAGCGATGTTTTGGATACTTTTGATAAAAATCACAACTTGTCATTGGAGGAATTCGATATACTTAAAAAGGCAGTCAGATGACCATAATAGCAGATATTCTATCATCACATAGTCAAATACTTATCCTTGGCTGTGGACGCGAGGGAAAAAGCACATATAGCTATTTTCGCCACCTGTTTCCGGAAAAATTGATTCATATCGCGGATGAGAATCCCGAAATCACAGGTTATAATGAATTCATCAGGGACAATAATATCGTTTTTCATACCGGAGATGACTGCTTTATGAATCTTGAGGTATTTGATTTAATTATAAAGACTCCGGGAATTCCGTTGCGTAAATTGAATAAAGTATCAAAAACGGTACTTACTTCACAAACTGATCTTTTCCTGCAGCAGTATTTCCATCAGACCACAGGAGTTTCAGGAACAAAAGGGAAAAGTACAACAGCATCACTTCTATATCATCTTTATAAAGAATCAGGAAGAAAAGTTCTGTTGGCCGGAAATATTGGTATTCCGGTGTTTGACCTTATAAGTCAAATAACTTCTGACACTGAAATTATTATGGAGCTATCGGCACATCAGGGGGAAATCCTCAGTCGTGCCCCGTCAACAATGATATTATTAAATATATTCCAGGAGCATCTGGATCATTTTGGTGATTTCTCCAAATACAAAAACGCAAAGCTGAATTTTTGCTATCGGCAAGCTGCAGGAGATACCTATATTTATTATGCAGATGATCCAATATTAAAAAGGTGTGAAAAATCTGTATCCGGAGTAACGGCTGTTGGGATTTCATCAACTAGTCGCAGTGCAGAGATCTATTTTTCCAAAGAAGAGATTATTGGCCCGGGCTTTCATCTGCAAAATCCTTCCTGCACACTGAAAGGATCGCATAACCTCATAAACATTGCAGCGGCAGTAACTGCTGCTGTTATTGGCGGAGTCACACCAGGGCAGGCTTCCGGGGCACTTGTGACCTTCACCCCTTTACAGCATCGATTGGAATATGTGGGCAAAGTTAATGACCTGATTTTCTATAATGATTCAATTTCTACAGTACCCGAAGCTGCAATAGCTGCAATGGAGGCACTTGAAAACGTTCAATATATTATTTTGGGAGGCTACGACCGTGGAATAGATTATAGTCAACTTGTGGAATATCTGAAAGAGCGGCAGCAAATCACAGCTTTGGCTACCGGTGCAGCGGGAAAAAAAATAAGCGAATTGGCATTATCCGCAGGAATTACCGAAACACGGATTATCACGTGCAATAGTATGAATGAGTGTATTTCCTTTATTACTGAATCAGATTCTGTGCAGGGAGTTTGCCTGCTCTCCCCTGCAGCATCCAGCTACGACCGATATAAAAACTTTGAAGAACGTGGCGAACACTTTAAGGAATTGGTTTCAACCATTAACGGTTTTACAAAATAGAAAAAGCCACTACCTGTATAAAACAGGATAGTGACTATTCACAATTTCTTATAGAGAAGCTTATTTTTCTTCCTTAATGGTAGATTGTTCCTTAAGCGATTCAACATTACGCTGTTTGCGAGGACGAAACTTTCCAAAAGTACCGTTTACAATCTTACCTCTTTTAGTTCTTTTATCTCCTTTTCCCATGACAATTAAATTTTTTTGCAAAAATATGGCTTTTTATGTAAAAAGCAACTTCTTTAAGAATCTTCTGTATTCCGACGTCGGAATGCCTTTTCAATGGCATCTGATTTTTTCACTGCATTTCTTGCCCAGTCGAGCATTACCTGCAGTTTTTCTTCTTTAGTAAGTTGCCAGTTAATATCAGATTCATGTAGTCGTTTTGTAAGTTCATACATAATCAGAGCAGCAGAAACACTGATATTAAAACTTTCGGTAAAACCGAACATTGGAATGTTTACTATACAGTCGGCCATTTCAAACGCCTGATCTGTCAGACCCTGAAGTTCTGTGCCAAGCATTACCGCAACTTTATTATCCAGAGGCAGTTCAGAAATAGTATAATCGTATTTATGAGGTGAAGTGGCAACCAGTGTATATCCTTTTTCTTTCAGAGAAGTAAGGCATTCAACAGTATTATACTCATTTTCATTGTACTTATACATGTTAAGCCATTTGGAGGCTCCCAGCGCGATATTAGGGTTCACCTGATAGGAGTTATAGTTTTCGATAACATGTACATCCTGGATCCCGAAACAGTCGCAGGAGCGCAATACAGCGCTTGCATTATGAGGTTGAAAAACATTTTCAATCACCATTGTAATATGACGGGTTCGGTTTTGAATTACTTCATTAAACCGTTTTTGTCTGTTTACCGACACATATCCCATCAGAAATTCAAGCAGTTTTTCCTCTGTATTCATAACTGGAGAAGATAAAAAAAGCCCCGAAAATACGGGGCTTTAAATCTTTAAGGCCGGAACTACTTAAGTTCAGCGCCAGGACGGAATTTCACTACCTTTTTAGCAGGGATAGTGATTGTTTTACCTGTTTGAGGGTTTCTGCCGGTTCTCTCAGCACGTTCGGAAACAGTCCATGAACCGAATCCAACGAGGGCAACTCTTTCTTCTTTCTTAATTGCACCTTTTACATTGTTAATAAAAGCGTCGAGGGCTTTACCGGCATCGGCTTTCGTCAGGTTAGCATCCTGGGCAATGGCATCAATGAGTTCAGCTTTGTTCATAATAACAAGATTTTGGTTGATAAACAGTTAAATTTTTGTAAATATAGTCTAAAAATCTCTAAAATCAAGGGGTTTCAGAGATTTTGACGAAAAATTGTTAATAAAATCGTGCCTTTGTTAATAATCACACCAAAAACAGGGCGAAATATGCATAGATATGCATGGATAAAGGAACACAAGACCAATTTCCTGTCAGAAATAAAACTTTTCAACAGGATGAAAAAACCTATTGGTATTGTTTGCTATCTCGAAAAAACAATTAATTTTGCAAAAATTTTAAGAGAATTATGGCAAAAAAGCATGATCACAGAGATGACAACCTGATGGCCGTTGAAGATGCGCTAAGTAAGTCGGAACAGTTTATTGAAAAGAATCAACGCCTTATCACCATTGTTATTGGTGCTGTTGTCGTTTTAATTCTTGCATATCTCGGATATCAGCGTTACTTCCTGCTTCCAAAAAGCAATGAAGCTCAGGAACAAATGTTTATGGCAGAAAAATATTTTGAGCAGGACTCATTCAACCTCGCACTTTACGGCGATGGCGGAAACTATCTCGGGTTCCTCGATATTATCGATGAATATGGAATCACAAAGTCAGCAAACCTTGCTCATTACTATGCAGGAATCTGTTTTCTGCACCGTGGTGAATATGACAATGCCATCGACTATCTGAAGAAGTTCAACAGTAAGGATATGATGGTTTCTGCGATGGCAGAAGCTGCTATCGGTGATGCATACATGGAAAGCGGAGACGCCAAGAAAGCATTAAACCACTATAAAAATGCAGCCAGCATGCACCAGAATGACTTCTCAACGCCATTCCATCTGCTCAAAGCAGGTATGGCAAGTGAAGAAACAGGCGACTATGCCGGAGCTGTAGAGTTATATGAATCGATAAAAATTGATTTTCCCAAGAGCTCGCTAGCCCGCGAAGCAGATAAATACATCGCCAGAGCTAAAGGAAATCTCTAAAAAATATTACGTCTTGAATTTTAAAACCGTTCTTTCTAAGAGCGGTTTTTTTGTTTTTTGTACTTTCACCAAAAGTTTTTTTTATGCAACGAATAGTTTTCATGGGCACCCCGGAGTTTTCAGTACCATCACTGAAAATCCTACTGGAGGCCTGTTACGAAATACTTGCAGTAGTAACACCTCCCGACCGCCCGGCAGGCAGAGGACGGAAACTGAAAGCGTGCCCTGTTAAAGAGTTTGCCGTTGAAAATGAATTGCCGGTACTGCAACCTGAAAAGCTCCGCGATCCGGAATTTATAGATGCACTGCGTAAATTAAATCCTGATATTATTGTGGTTGTCGCTTTTCGGATGCTTCCGGAAGTGGTGTGGCAGCTACCAAAAAAAGGGACCTTTAACCTGCACAGCTCACTGCTTCCCGATTACCGTGGTGCAGCACCAATGAATCACGCAATCATCAATGGTGAAAAAGAGACAGGAGTCACAACTTTCCTGCTTGATCATGAAATTGACACCGGCAAAATCCTGTTCAGAGAGAAAGTTGCAATTTCTGATGATATGAATGTGGGAGATCTGCATGATATACTTATGATCAAAGGAGCGGAGCTGGTTCTGAAAACTGTTAGTGCGCTCGAATCAGGAGATGTCAACCCGGTTGATCAAAACACAATGGAGAATCCTCAAACACTGCATCCAGCACCAAAATTCACTAAGGAGGACATTAAAATAGACTGGAGGAAAAAAGCCACAGAGGTTATTAATTTTGTCAGGGGATTAAGCCCCTACCCCACTGCATTCACGCACTTAATATCTCCTGATCAGGAATCTCATATATTAAAGGTCTACAAAATCACGCGAACAGAGAAATCGGCACCAACTCCCGGCGTGATTGATAGTGACGGAAAAAGTTTTCTTCATATTGCCACCGGAGATAAATTTGTTTCTCTTGAATCGCTTCAGCTGGCAGGTAAAAAAAGGATGAATATTAGTGATTTTTTAAGAGGTTTTTCCATTGACCCGGATTGGAAAATGCAGTAGCAGATTATTTTGCAGGTTGCATTTGGCATTAAAAAATGATATACTTGCAGGGTAAAAACATCTAACCACTAAAAAAAAGGATCATGAACAAAGCTCAACTCATTGAATTTATGGCAGGTGAAACCGGCATGACGAAAGTTGATGCACAAAAATCCCTTGAAGCATTTATGAAGGGTGTCAAGGAAACTTTAGTAAGCGGAGACCGTATTCAACTCACCGGTTTCGGTACTTTTTATGTGGATGCAAGAGCAGCACGTAAAGGAAGAAACCCTCGCACAGGCCAGGAAATAGCCATAAGCGCAAGAAAAATTGCAAAGTTTAAGCCCGGAAAAGATCTTGCAGACTCGGTACAATAGATTATTCAGATATTTTATCATTCAGGCTGTGTAATATTTTAGTACACAGCCTTTTGTTTTATCCAGCGGTACCTCATTCTGTGATCCATCTCAATCCAACGCTTATCAAGAAGATACTGCACCACAACAATTAGCTGGTCGGGATTAATACCGTTTGCCTCGCGCGCGAGTTCTTCAATAGAATAAGGATGTTGCAATAATAATTTTTTAATCCTGCGGGCGATTGCCTCATAAAGAACATTGCTGAGCTTTCCCTTCTCCTTGCGGCAGTAATCACAAATACCACATTCTAACCCGTCTTTTTCACCGAAATAATTCAGCAACATCTGGCTACGACATTTCTCCACACTGCTAACATACTCTTTAATAGCTTCAAGCCTTTGTGATGCTGACTCCTTGCGGAATTTATAATTCTTTTTGCTAAAATGGAGATCCTTTGATGGGATGTGAGGCTGAATAAATACAATCTGTGGCTTTTCTGGAGCAGGGTTATATTCAATTATTCCGAATTCGTGAAGCTTTTTTAGCCCGAAAACCACATGCGACTCCTTCAGAGAGGCTTTTCGCGCAAGAGCGCTGTCGTTTATCACCACATAAGATGAAAAAACGCCTGAATAAGAGCGTAAAAGTAATTTTACAAACCCATCATATTTCATATTTTCAACCTGAAAAGAATACAAATCTTCTTTAGAGACAATAAACTTTATGCGTGAAGGCGATACCATTGCTTCATTAAGATGCAGATAACTCTCTTTTTCAAGAAGTTTCAGGGCATTAAAAACAATCGCAGGGTTCATGTTTTTCTCTGTGGAGAAAGCATTCAGATCAAAATCAAACGCCGTATTTTCTCCTTTTCCCGGAGGGATTTGGTAGTAGTTCATCAACTCCCTGTAAACATTCTTTATCATCTTAATTTCAGGAAAAGAGGAGTGGAAATTACGGTTCAGATTTTCCAGATCCTGATCATCAAACAGTAGCACTGCGTAAGATCGTTTTAGATCCCGGCCTGCCCTTCCTGCTTCCTGGAAATAGGCCTCCAGGTTATCAGGAATATCAAGGTGAACCACAGCTCTCACATCAGGTTTATCGATACCCATACCAAAAGCATTGGTTGAGACTATCACTCTGGTTTCATTTTTAATCCAGTCAGCCTGACGCTTATCACGTTGCTGAGGAGAGAGTCCTGCGTGATAAAATGTGGCAGAAATTCCATTCATCGATAAAAACTCTGCAATTTCAAGCGTTTTTTTTCTGTTACGCACATAGACTATTCCTGTTCCGTTTACGCCACGAAACACTTTCAGCATCCTGTTGTATTTATCTTCCTCGCGATATACCAGATAGGTAAGATTAGGTCTTTCAAAACTCTTTTTAAAAACATTTTGCCGGGCGAAAGATAGTTTCTCCTGAATATCATCCACCACATCAGGAGTGGCAGTTGCAGTAAGCGCAATAACGGGAACTCCGGGAAGAAAATCACGGGCCCTGGCGATTTCAAGGTATGGAGGACGAAAATCATACCCCCACTGAGAGATACAATGAGCTTCATCTATAGCCAGCAGTGAGATATTCATAGCTTCAAGGTTCAGCCTTATTCTATCGCTCATAAGACGTTCAGGAGAGATATAGAGAAACTTAATCTGATTGTTGACAGCATTATCGATTACGCTTTCAATCTCCCGGTATTTCATGCCGGAATAAAGTGCTGCAGCGGAGATATTGCGACGTTTCAGATTTTCTACCTGGTCTTTCATTAATGCTATCAGAGGAGAAATCACCAACGTCATGCCTTTCATTGCCAGCCCGGGAACCTGAAAACAGAGAGATTTCCCCCCGCCTGTAGGTAAAAGCGCCAGAGTATCGCGGCCTTCAAGTACCGACAAAATAATATCCTCCTGCATGGGACGAAAAGAAGGATAGCCCCAGTAATGCTGAAGAATGCTATGAATATTATCCACCATAAAAAGTGATTTCCATACAAAGATAATGAATTCCAATGTGATATACAGCTTCAGTTATTTACCTTTGGGAATACTCATAGGGAAAACATCTATTTTCAAGCTAAATGAGATTTATTCTAAATTGCTTTTCGCAAAAACAAATAATTAAAAACTGTTGTTGATACACAAACAACGGAAAAATCACTGAAGAAAACCTGACATGGAATCTACCCGCGAGAAAAGAGGAAATATCTTTCAACGGATATTCAGTTTCTATTACGACGGATTCAAAAATATGACTGTAGGAAAAAAATTATGGGCCATTATAATTATAAAGCTGGCGATATTTTTCCTAATTTTAAAGCTTATCTTCTTTCCAAATTTTTTGAACAGCAATTTTTCAACTGATGAGGAGCGAAGTGACTACGTGCTTGAACAACTAACAACACAAGAATAGGAAATATGGAAAACATTGACTTTTCACTGGTGGATTGGTCACGGGCGCAGTTTGCGCTTACGGCTTATTACCACTGGCTCTTTGTTCCATTAACGCTGGGTATCACCTGGATTATGGCAATCATGGAAACTATCTATGTGAAAACCGGGAACCCTGAATGGAAGAAAGCAACAAAATTCTGGATGACGCTCTTTGGCGTAAACTTTGCCATCGGCGTTTCTACAGGCATTATTCTGGAGTTTGAATTTGGCACTAACTGGTCGAACTATTCCTGGTTTGTGGGAGACATATTCGGAGCTCCCCTTGCCATAGAGGGTATTATGGCCTTTTTTATGGAGACTGTATTTATTGCAGTGATGTTCTTTGGCTGGAACAGGGTAAGTAAGAAATTTCACCTTACCTCAACCTGGCTGGTAGCCATCGGCTCCAACCTGTCGGCGCTCTGGATTCTTGTTGCAAACGGATGGATGCAGAACCCTGCAGGGATGGCTTTTAACCTGGATACTGCCCGAAACGAGATGTTGAACTTCTGGGAAGTATTCCTCAATCCTGTGGCCATTAATAAATTCCTGCATACCATATTTTCATCGTATGTGTATGCTGCAGCATTTGTTATTGGTGTCAGCAGCTGGTTCTTAATAAAAAAACGGCATGTACTGATGGCTAAAAAGAGTATTCTTATTGCTTCAGTCTTTGGATTGCTGGGCGCACTGGCCACAGTAGGTACCGGCGATGGATCTGCCTATCAGGTAGCACAGCACCAGCCAATGAAACTTGCAGCTATGGAAGGCCTCTATGAAGGAAGTGAAAGAGCAGATCTGGTAGTTTTCAGCTTTCTGAAAAAGGCGGACAACCCGGAAAACAGAGGAGATAAGGAGCATGTAATGAAGATACAGTTCCCGGGGCTTCTCTCCTATCTGGCTTACCGCGATTTTGATGCTTTTGTGCCGGGAGTAAAAGACCTTATTGATGGGAATCCCGGGCAGGGAATTCCTCCGGTATCCGAAAAGATTGAGAAAGGAAAGCTGGCTATTGCAGCACTCTCGGATTACAAGGCACATAAAGATGCCGGTGATGTTGCTGCGGCCGAAGAAGCACGTCAGGTATTTGATGCTAACTTCGAATATTTTGGATACGGATATTTCGATGATGACGTAAATGCACTTATCCCCAATGTACCGGTAACATTTTATAGCTTCCATATTATGGTTGGCATCGGCTTTATTCTGGTTGCATTTTTTGTTGCATCACTGATTATGACCCTCACCAACAGAATTGCACGCAAACGATGGCTGCTTATTGCAGGAATTGTTATGATACCCCTGGCATTTCTTGCAGGACAAATGGGATGGACTGTTGCTGAAATGGGTCGACAGCCGTGGGTAATTCAGGATGTAATGCCTACAATGGTTGCTGTTTCAAGAATTAATGCCGGTGCAGTTAAACTCACTTTTGTACTCTTCGCACTCATATTTACCGGATTACTGGTTGCGGAAATCGGCATCATGCTAAAGCAAATAAAATTAGGACCAAAAGAGGGAGGAGAATAATATGTTTGAAAATTTAAGCTTACTCGCACTACAACAATACTGGTGGTTTATAGTCTCGCTGTTAGCAGCTCTGCTGGTATTTCTGATGTTTGTCCAGGGTGGTCAGACCTTCCTTTTCAATTTCGCAAAAAGTGATGAGGAAAAATCATTGATGGTGAATACACTCGGTAGAAAATGGGAGTTAACATTTACCACACTGGTAACTTTTGGAGGCGCATTTTTTGCATCCTTCCCGCTATTCTACAGTACCAGCTTCGGTGGCGCCTACTGGGTCTGGATGGCCATTCTTTTCAGCTTTATCATTCAGGCAGTAGCATATGAGTTCCGCAGTAAGCCAAAGAACTTCTTTGGTGCGAAGACCTATGAAGCATTTCTTTTTGCCAATGGTTTGCTGGGCACAATACTTATTGGAACCGCCGTAGGAACTTTCTTTACAGGCTCTAACTTCAGCGTTGACACGGTAACGAATTTCTCACAATGGGAACATCCTGCTTTTGGTCTTGAAGCAGTGCTGAATTTCCGGAATGTTGCTTTGGGGCTTGCTGTATTTTTCCTTGCCAGAATACTTGGCCTGCAGTTCTTTATCAACTCTATCGATGATTGCATGATTGTAGACAGAAGCAGAAAATCGATCTTTGCAAATGCATTACCCTTTCTGATTTTCTTCCTCTATTTCGCTATCACTCTGCTTATCCAGCCGGGTTATGCTTATGATTCTGAAACAGGTGTAGTATCAATGGAATCGTTTAAGTATCTGCATAATTTCCTTGCAATGCCGATTGTGGCTGCCTTATTTCTCATTGGAGTTGTGGCTGTACTAGGAGGTATCGTTTGGGGTATGATGGATAATAACAGATACTCATTCTGGGCAACGGCAGGAGGTACGGTGTTTACAGTTCTTGCACTATTTTTGGTTGCAGGATTAAACAACACCTCTTTCTACCCGTCAAACTTCGATCTGCAGAGCAGCCTTACCATTGAAAACAGTTCATCAAGTAAATATACACTTACAGTTATGAGCTATGTTTCACTTCTGGTGCCGTTTGTTGTAGCATATATTTATTATGTATGGCGAAGCATGGGAAAGAAACGTATTGATAAGGATGAATTAAATGAAGATATTCACATTTATTAAGGAGCATTATGTTAGCACAAGTAATATACCTTCTCAGTTGGCCGGCCCTGATTATCGCCGCATGGATTATATCATGGCAAGTAATAAAATACTGGGAAAAGAGATTTGACTGTCACACTGAAGAAAAGAATTAGTATCTTCACGGCAGACTTATTAACCAACTATTCAGATTTGAGAAATTTTCCGGCAAAAAGGCTGAAGGTGATGTAAAAAGAGGTAACAAAGATCGATAGTACTGCACTGGGGAGTGCAACTACCGATTCCTCAAAAAAGGAAAAAGCCACCACAGCTGAAAAAGCCGAAGATTTTACAACAGTGATGAGAATCCCTGAGATAATATTCCGGGGATTCTCTTTTTTTCGTGCAATGAGATAATAGAGGAACCCTAAACCGTATATTGAAGCAAGAAATACGCCTGCTGTAATTAAAACTAATTGAGGTTCAGCGAAAATCACATCCCTGCTTAAGCCTACGGTTGGGACAATAACCAGAAAGAAACCCCACTTTACAATTGTTGGCTGAGCCTTCTTTACAACCGGCAGAATTTTTTTATGTCGCAAGAGTCTGCTGATAACAAGAGGTAGCACAATCAGTTTAAGGAGCATCGGCATCAGCAACAATGGAGAGATTTCAGAGCCATCAAGAAGCAGAAACAGCAACAACGGCGTTAGGAACAGTGATGCAACAGTAATTCCAAAGACTCCATTTACACTGTAATCAAGGTTTCCTTTTAATAATGCCGTAAAAGCGATTATTGAGGGTCCCGCAGGAGCAGCCACGATAATGAACAGCCCTTTTCGCAGGTAACTGTAATCACCGGCATCGGGAATAAATGAAG
>PKSY01000063.1 GCA_002869405.1 Marinilabiliales bacterium | reverse complement strand
GGGAGCAGTTTTTCTGTTTTTCCATTTGAGATGATGCCTGTACAAACTGCCAGCTTGCGTGCGTGAGCCGGTTCTGTGGTGAAATTTATACGGTCGCGGATTTCCGGAAAGCTGAATGGCATATTTCCTTCAACGGGCGAACTATTCAGTGTTGTTCCAACAAGCCCGCCGCTCTCGGCAATCATAAGAAAAGCCAAGTCTTCACGTTTTTGATGACTCCGGATCGCATCCAACAGTGCTGATAGCCCGATAGTGCGTTCATTACCATCGGTGAGAAAGCGATATCGTGTGCCGAATTTCCCTTCAGCGATAATGGCGTAAAGACTTTCAATGCGAGGAATGAGCTCACCGGTTTTCAGGGTATAGTCGGGAACTCCGCTTTTATCACCGGGCATATAGGCTACGGCATCTCCAAGTGCAAGAAACTCACCAAATCGGTTTTTGCAATCCTCAAAATCACTACCAATGGCACCAATGCCCACTGCATAACGGTTATTGCCAAACTCCAGAGTGGATGAGGTTGTGAATTGTCCCCCCTTCATTAGTCCGGGATCTCCCTGCAGGCTTATCTTCATCATGGCAGCTTCATTTTCCTGCGTTGGCATAAACCGGAAACCGTCAGCAATATATGCTTCTTCTGAAAGTGTGATATCCGGAATTTCTGAAGTTCTCTTTGCCGAAAACATCGGAACCATACCTACCATATTCAATACCTCTTCAACCTGAGGTGAAAATGCTGATATCGAAAGATTACCACCGACACTTTGGAGGTTTTTGTATTGTTTTACCAAAATCCTTATACCGGCAGAGCTGATATAAACAATCCCCGAAGTGTCGAGCTGCATATCATAAATTCCGGTACGTACCAGCTTTTCGATGTTCTCATCCAGATGACCGGCCCAATTCGCATCCAGCCGACCGGAGAGCAACAGCGTTGCAGCTTTATCTTTAAGTTGTACTTCTATATTCAGGTTTTCTTGCATAGCAATAATATTTATTCTGTGAATACTTTATCGGCCTTTTTAATCAATTCTTCAGGAATGACAACGTCATAGGCTTTTGCCGCCGCAGTGTTTATCATGGTCATGGGATTATCCAGTGACAGAAAGGGGATATTCCCGGGGCTCTCAGCATTAAAAATCCTGATGGCCAGCCCGGCAGCCTCTTTTCCCTGCTCGAAATAATCTCCTGTAGCACCTGCGATTGCACCCTCTTCTACCTGTTGCCGTATGCAGCAGAAAAGTGGTGTTTTGTGTTTTCGTGTGGTCTTTACAATGCTTGAAAATGATGAGATAGTGACATTATCCGGAATCTGAAATACCGCATCTATATCTTTACTGCATAATAGGCTGATGGCATCATTGACTTCCGAAAGGTTTGTGATGGTTATTACCTCCAGGTCAATACCCATCTTTTTACAACTTTTTTGAAGTGTTTCCAGTGTTTTTACTGTGCCGATATCTCCATTATAAAACAGCGTTCCAATGGTTTTTGCATTTGGCAGGCACTTCAGCAGTAATTCAAGTCCTGCATCCGTATTTGCAAGTCCGTCGATTCCGGTGAGGTAGGGCAGGTGGTCTGAATATGACTCTCCTAATCCGGCACCCACAGGATCTGCCACAATGGTAAACACCTGAGGTATGTCAGTAATCTTTTTTGCTACCATTTGTGATGCAGCAGTAACGTTGCTTACAATCAAATCAAAATCACGGTTTTTAATGGCGTCAACAATGGTTACAAGTGTGGAATTCTCACTTTGTGCATTGTAAACTTTTAAAGTATAGTCTTTTCCCTCTTCCCATTGATGGGATTTCAACCCGTTTCGAAAGCCGTCCTCTGTGTCCTGGCAGTCGCGGCTGGACATAAAATGGATGAATGCAATTTTCTTCAGTGTTTTTGGCTTACGTGTTTTTTGCAGATATTTTTCAGGAACAATAATGCCGTATTTCTCAGCATTGGCTTTGTCGACATGAACAATGGTCTTACTGACATATCCCCAGGGAATATCTTTTGGGTTTTTCCCTGCAAGGATGTCTGCTGCTTTCATGGCGGCGTCGTAGCCTGCCTGATGGTAATCGCGGGCTACTGCAGCTACTGAGCCTTGTGCAACCTGTTTGTTGATGAATGAGAAAACCGGAATATTTGCTTTTTCAGCCGTAAGAATGACACTTGCAAAACTTGTTGCTGTGAGGTTATCAGAGATTTGTGTGATAGCATCCACCTGCTTTGTGCAAAGTGTGGTGGCTGCATCCTTTACCTCTGTGGCACTGTTTGCCGGCATCTTTATCAATGTGAGTCCGGCTGACTCACATGCTTTTTCGAGATGTGTGGCATAGCTAACGGAATTGACCTCTGCCGGAGTATATACTGTACCAAGTGTTTTCGCATGCGGCATGAGCTCTTTAACCATCTCCACCATACCTGTAAAATCACTCATTGTACTAATTCCGGTAACATTGGCGATATGTTCGGTTTCACTGGTTGCCACCCCGGCAGCAATTGGATCTCCCACATTGCTGAATACAATGGGCCTGTCGGAAATCTTTTTCGACATCACCTGAATAGTGGGTGTTGATGAGGTGAAGATCAGGTCATAATTGGATGTTTTTATTGACTCCGCGATAGAGTTAAGAGTTGATATATCGCCCTGAGCATTAAAAACTTTCATTGTGAAGTCTGTCCCTTCGGTAAGACCGATTTCTTTCAAGCCATCGAGAATACCTTCCTGTACATCTTCACTGTTGGGACTATCGACATAATGTGCGAGTGCGAAAGCGTATTTTTTCTCCTTACTAATTGATGAAGTTTGCTGTTGAAGGTATTTTTTGGGGATTGTGATGCCGTATTTTTCAGTCATGGCATCATTAAAAACAACACTCTCTGTGACAAAATTTTCGATGGGGATAGTTGCCGGGTCAGCGCCGTTCATCACATTTGCCACAACCTCAGCAGAATGGAATCCCGTAGCATACCATCCTATTCCGACAGCTGCCAGCGCTCCTTTATCAATAAGGTCAACGTCATTGATAAAAACAGGGACTCCTGCTTTTGCGGCATTTCCTGCAATAGCATCGAAACCCTGCATAGCGGTGTTGTCGCCGGTAATCCATATCGCATCCACCTGCCGTGAGATCAACACCTGAATAGCCTGAATCACCTCACTGGAGTTTACGACCGTGGTTTTCTTCAATGTCAGGTTCATGGTATCCAGAATCTCTTCTGCAACCTCGATAACCTTCCTGGAGTTGGCTTCACTGGAATTATAAATCGTGCCAATGGTTTTCACGTCAGGGATGATATCTTTGATGAGCTGGAATGTTTTTGCTACCGGCGGAAAACTACCAACGCCGGTAAGATTCGGGAGATGATCGGTATAGGATTTTCCTGCTCCGGCAGCGATGGGGTCGTATGTATAGGTAAAGGCAACCGGAGTTTTCTTTACCGCGGCACAGGCTGCTGTTACTCCAGGCGTACTCGTCGGGACAATCACATCAAGACCGAGATTATCCATGTTTTGCAACAGACTGTTAAAATTGCTGATCTCTCCGTTCACATGTTGTTCCTTTACAATAAGGTTTTCTCCCCGATCATAGCCAAGCGCCTTCAATCCGTCGAAAAGGCCAATGCGTAACTGATCAAAGCTGGCCTCCGGTGCAAAGTAGGCAAGGCCAAGATTGTAAGTCCTTCCGGGGACAGCAGAAGCTCCTGAATGTTGTTTTTGAACCTTGCTTTCCCTCTCTCTTCTGTTGTTTAAATCCGACAGTAATAAAATAGATCCTGTTAACAGTATGATCAACAGGCCTTTGGTTATTTTTGATATGTTTTTCATCCGGCAGGTTTTGTCATCTACTAAAATACAAAATATTTCGACTATCTTTATATGTTTTAAATTTGATTGATTCTGAACCTCTAATTAGCCGTTTATGAAGAGTATTAGTAAAGGTCTTTTGTTTTTGCTCATTGTGGCATCGATTATTTTGCTGTCGGATTTGTCATCAAGAAAGAATGTTAAAAACAAGGACACTGTTAATATTGCAGTATTGAAGCTAGCTTCACGACCGGTGCTGGATCAGGCTGAAAAAGGTTTCATTGACTATCTTTCTGAGCAGGGGTTTGATGAAACAAAGGGTATCCACTATGATCTTTTTTGTCCTGAAGGAGATATGCCTACAGCACATACTATTGCAACCCTGATTCTGAATAGGAAGTTTGATTATGTACATACAATCAGCACACCTGCACTGCAAACCATGGCATCGGCAAATACAAAGGGAGAGGTGATACATCTTTTTTCTACTGTTACGGATCCGTTTACTGCGGGTGTCGGTATAAATGGTTCGGAACCGGGGCAGCGCCCTGAATGGCTGACAGGAATAGGGACTTTCCAGCCCGTGGAGAGCGCCCTTGAGATGGCAAAAAGGATAAACCCCGGAATGAAAAGGGTTGGAACAGTCTGGTGTGCGTCAGAAGTGTGCTCGGAAATGTGTGTGCTGAAAGCCAGAAAATATTGTGAAGAACATGATATGGAGTTGGTGGAGATGGTTATTGATAACTCAAATATGGTAGTTGAAGCTACAAATGCAGTATTGATGAGAAATATTGATGCCATCTGGATTGGCGGAGATAATGTCGTAGAACTGGCCATTGACCAGCTTATCGCAGCAGCAAAAAAACAGAAAATACCGATATTCACCAATACACCGAATCATGCCAACAAGGGAGCGCTCTTTGGTATTGGTGCTGATTACTATAACGTGGGACGAGAGGCAGGAAAGATGATGGCGGAGATACTTAATGGTGCTGACCCGGCTTCTTTTCGTATTGATAATGTGGTTCCTGAAGAGCTGGTGGTAAATCCTGCTGTTGCAGATTGGGCTGGAGAGGAGTGGCAACTACCGGATGCTGTGGTTGGTATGGCAAAAACTGTTGTGAAATAAAATGAATTTCAGAGTGATATATATGAAATGTTTTGTATGTTTACACTCTGATTATATTTCACAGCAATAACCAAACAGTAACCAAACAGTAATCAAACTAACCAAACCCGGAACTCATGAAGAAAATCTTTTTTTTCCTGTTACTTTTATTACCATTAATCTTATTATCACAAATTCCTGAACAGCCATCAATTGGTGATGGCTCTGCAGGCAGCCCTTACGAGATTTCAACTTTGGGTCATCTGGCCTGGCTTAGTGACCCTGCCAATAGTGGCGAATGGAGCCAACACTTTATCCAGACTGCTAATATTAATGCTTCCGAGACTGCCACCTGGAATGGCGGATTAGGGTTTTCTCCTATTGGGATAGGTTTATCCTTTACAGGTTCCTATAATGGCAACTATTATACCATTACCGGATTGACAATAAACAGACCTGGTCAGAACCATATTGGGTTCTTTTCAAGTAATGATGGCGCTCTGTCAGGAATTGTGTTGTTAAATACCTCGGTTGTTTGCGGAAATCATAGTGGAAGTTTATTTGGGATCAATGCCGGTAGTATTAGTGAATGTAGTTCAAGCGGTAATGTTTCTGGAGAAGGTTTAATTCTAGGGAGTATTGGAGGTGGAGGATTCGGAGGACTATGCGCCTCTACCTCTGTCATTTCAAAATGTACCAGCTCCTGTACTGTTATAATGGATGAAATAGGTTGGGGAGGTGCATTTATTGGATATTATAGAGGAACATTAGTGGATTCATATTGCAACGGTTCTATTGCCAAAAGTGATGGAACTCCTTATCCAGCATTTGGTGGATTATCCGGATATAATGATAATGGAACAATAACTAACTGCTACAGTAGTGCAGTTGTTAATGCGGGTGTTAATACAAATGGTGGAGTAATTCCGTACTCGTCAGGAACGTGCAACTCTTCTTTCTGGGATATCACAACTTCCGGGCAGACAGGCAGCGCATGTGGTACCGGACTCACAACTGCACAAATGGGCGATCCTGCAAACTTTATTGGCTGGGACTTCACTAACACCTGGGTGATGAGCGGAGCAAAAGACGGATATCCACAGCTGCAATGGGAAGCCAATATAGGCGGAGGAACAGCCACCCCACTTAACGTAAATTGGTTGTGGCTAATACCTGTATTATTTCTCGGTGTTTTTGGTATCAGAAGATTACGGTTTTGTATGTAAGCATTAATTTTATCTATATCTTCGTCCAAAACTATAAAACCATGAAAAAACTTATCCTCTTTTTTATCGCTTCGGCGACACTGTTATTTGCATGCACGCAAAAAGACCCGAATCAGGTTACTGTTACCGGAAAAGTAACAAATCCAATCGGTGAAACTGTTGACTTTATTGCCGCCGACACTACTTTCTCCACAAATCTTATGGATGACGGCACTTTTGAAATTGACTTTCTGATCGATTCAGCACAATACATCAGCTTTCGCCAGGGGCAGGAAACTACAGCAATGTACATCCTTCCCGGAGATGAAATTCATCTTACCATTGATACGGAAATGTATGATGAAACTATTACCTATACAGGAAGCCCCGCATCCACTTTCCTGGCAGAGAAATATATGATGCAGGAAAAGGGTGATTTCTTTGGTGAGCTTTATTACCTGGGATCCCCTGAGGAGTACAAGGCTTCCCTCGACAAGTTTAAAGAGAATATTGCTGAGAAGCTTAACACATTCACTGATTCCGGTTTCATCAATGATCAAAAAGAAGAACTTGAGCAGCTGACATCCTATTATATCAGACGGCAAAAGCAACAGGCTGAGAAACTCAAGGATTTTGGTGATGATGTGCGGATGTATATCATGAAAAAAGACCTGCTCGACCGTGAGGCTAATCTATACGGAAATATGAAAACCATGGACCTGGAAACTTTTACCTCTGCACTAAAAGAGTATCAGGAAACACTTATTGGAAACCTGAAGGATATCACCGATAAAGAGTATGTCAAAAAGCAGCTTTCGCAGATAGAAAAAACCGTGAAACACTGGGCTGACAGAAAGGATATGGTTGAAGCAGTGCCAAAGGCCGGAGAAGATGCTGTTGGTTTTTCTTATCCCGATAAAGATGGAAACGAGTTTTCTCTTTCATCCTTTGAAGGAAAACTGGTATATGTAGATGTTTGGGCAACCTGGTGCGGACCGTGCAAGGCTGAGATTCCTTACCTGAAGCAGCTTGAGGCTGATTATCATGAAAAGGAGATTGTCTTTGTGAGTATCTCTACTGATTCTGACCGTGAGGCCTGGCTGAAAATGATCGAAGAGAAAGAGATGGGCGGAGTTCAGTTGTATGCCGGATCTGAGTGGGGTGAAAACGGAATGACCGGAATATCACGTGATTATGCGATCTTCGGAATACCGCGTTTCATGCTTTTCTCCAAAGATGGAAAAGTAATCAGTAATGATGCACCACGTCCCTCTTCTACCGAGATCAGAAGTATGATTGATGAGAATTTGTAGTTTGCTAAGTTGAACCGCAAAGGCGCGGAGGCGCTAAGGTTATTTATTTTAGGTCGCTAAGATAAACCGCGAAGGCGCGGAGGCGCGAAGGTTATTTATTTTGGGTCGCTAAGATTAACCGCGAAGGCGCGGAGGCGCGAAGGTTATTTTTAAATATGCAGGAGCGCGGAGATGTAATTCTTTGCGCTTTTTTTTGTTTCTTTGGTGGTTTCTTCGTAAGTTTATTGCCTCAAAACCTTACAAATGAAAATTACTTTCCGAAAATGCCCGCACTGTGGTTACCGTTATCCAGTAAAGAAATTCCTTGGAACAATATTGTTTAAACGAGTAAATCAAATATGGGATTGCCATAGCTGTGGAAAAGCAATTAAGTTGCAAAGAGCCCGTCATATTCTGGTTTTGGCATTGCAGATGATGTGGCTTCTGGCAGTCCTGATGTATAAAAACAATAATACGGCTAAGTTTGAGGGATTCTTTATATACCTCGTAGCGCTGCTGGTTGGTTATGTTGGATTATCGTTTCTCAATGGTTTTTCTGAGGCCTGAATTGAATTCAAACTAATAACAAAATGGCCGGTTTTCCTTGCATTCCCGCCATAGAAGTAAAAAAAATTCCATAAATGGGTTCGTTTTGGCTGGTTTTTGCATTAAGCAATATACTCTTTCATGAATTTTAAAATAATCCGACCTATATTTTACTTATAAGTGAAATTATTCGTATTATTGTAAACCTGTATTTACATGAGGTGTAAATTGCATAAAATAGAACAACTAAGTGGAGATAAGACATCTGTGTATTCGGTTTCTCTTGGAAATGAAAAGAATACATTGTTTGATTTATTTTTACAGGAATTCAGGGATTTATATAAAAGTGAAATAATCGATATCCTGAAACGGTTGAAAGCCATAGGGAAGGAAACAGGTGCACGAGAGCATTATTTTTTAAGGAAACTAAGTAATACAATAACTCAGAAAATAAAAGAAAGAGAAATCACCTATTCTATTGATGGACTTGAGTTTAGAGGTGCATTTGTATTTGATATTTAAAACCGGGACTATGAAAATGATAAAAATGAGTGTACTTGATTCTTTTCTAGACGAGATATCTCCTCAGGAACAGATTAAAACTGATGCCCGAATGATGATTGCGGCATCTATTGATGATGCAATGAAAAGGAAGGGTTGGAAGAACAAGGATTTAATGATAGCTGTAGGACAGAAACATCCTTCTGTAATAACAAAATGGCTTTCAGGTACTCATAATTTCACAATAGACACTTTGGTTGATTTGGAAATTGCGTTGAATATTTCTTTGATTAATAGAGATGCACCAACAGTATCTAATTATAAAACCAAATCTGGTCGTAAGTCAAAT
>PKSY01000078.1 GCA_002869405.1 Marinilabiliales bacterium | reverse complement strand
GGAGAAATTACTCAGCTTACAACGGATGGGAATGGAGATATTATTAATGGTACTTTCGACTGGGTATATGAAGAAGAATTTGGCTGCCGCGACGGTTTCAGAATATCTCCGCAAGGAAACAAAATAGCATTCTGGCAGCTTGATGCTTCAAAAATTGGAACATTTTACATGATAAATAATACCGATTCCATCTATTCGAAAATTATTCCCGTTCAATATCCCAAGGTAGGGCAGGACCCGTCTTCTGCTAAAGTCGGTTGGGTGGATTTAACCACAAATGCTCTTTCATGGATTGAGGTTCCTGGCGATAAGGTTCAGAATTATATCCCTTCCATTCAATGGGTTGATGAAGATAACCTTTTGATTCAGCAGATTAACCGAAAGCAGAACCACCTGAAAATCTATCTCGTTACTCCTTCCACCGGAAGCATTGAAATGGTTTATGAAGAAAAAGAAGATACCTGGGTTGATCTGAGTTATCCTGATGTTACCGGTAACCAATGGGGTGAAAATGCACTCCCGTTTACTGAAGATGGTGAGTCATTTTTACGAATGACAGAAAATGATGGTTGGCGTCATATCTACAAAGTAAACATAAAGACTAAAGAAAAGACATTGCTTACACCCGGCGATTATGATGTTGCATCCATGTACTCGGCATCAAATAAATATATCTACTTTAATGCTTCACCATATAATAGTACACAACGCTACCTCTATCGCGCAGACCTCAAGGGAAAGGGGGATACTGTGCGCATTACACCTCCTGAATATCAGGGTATCAATACATACAATTTCTCACCAAATGCAGATTTCGCATTTCACACACACACTTCAGCTTTGCAGGCCCGGACTGTACGGTTGATTAATGTGAAAAAACATGAAATACTGAAGGAAATGCTGGATAATAAAGCATTTACCGGGAAGTTGAAAACACTGGCCCTTCCAAAAGTAAAATTCTTTAATGTGGAAGTAGAGGAAGGTGTTTTTGTAGATGGTCGAATGGTTTCACCTCCTGATTTTGATGAAAAGAAGAAGTATCCTGTGCTGTTTCATGTTTATGGTGAGCCCTGGGGGGCAGTAGCTACTGATAATTTTATCGGCATGTGGAATATTATGATGGCTCAGAAAGGCTTTTTGGTGATTGATATGGATAACCGCGGCACTCCATGTCTGAAAGGCAGCGATTGGAGAAAAAGTATTTACAGAAAAATAGGTGTGATAAATGCAGATGATCAGGCAAAGGCAGCAGAAAAGGTTCTGCAATGGGATTATACTGACCCTGAGCGTGTTGCTGTATGGGGCTGGAGTGGTGGTGGCTCCATGACACTAAACCTGATGTTCCGTTTTCCTGAAATATACCAGACAGGAATTGCAATTGCTGCTGTTTCAAATCAATTGATTTATGATAATATCTATCAGGAAAGATATATGGGATTACCTTCGGAAAATCCGGAAGATTTTGAAGTCGGTTCCCCCATTACTTATGCGAAAAACCTGAAAGGAAATTTACTCCTCATTCATGGTACTGCCGACGATAATGTGCACTATCAAAGCGCAGAGATGCTTATTAATGAGCTTGTAAAACATAACCGACAGTTCGATCTTATGGTTTATCCTAATCGCTCGCATGGTATTTATGAGGGTTATAATACGCGAAAACACCTCTATACATTAATCACAGATTATTTGTTGGAGCATACAAAATAACTCACGGCCCGACACAATAGCAGTGTCTGTTTTCTGTTCTATTTATATTATCTTTGGCTGATTTTATAAAAACACTTTTATGAGACGATTATACACTATTATATGCTTGGTTTTTTCTCTGGCAACCATGAGTCTTTCAGCTCAGAATGATACAACCTTTGTTGCTGAACAGGATTTTGAAAAAGCGCAGTTGCAGGAAGATCTGAACTATTTTGTGGGAGTATTCCGCTCTGTGCATCCCAAACCTTATTGGTATACTTCATCTCAGGAGTTTGATACCGCATTTATGGAATTCCGTACTGAACTGCCTGATTCATCTACTGTCACAGGTTTCTACAGTGATCTACTGCCGTTTGTGAATGCTATTGGAGACGAGAATACACGTGTTTTTTTTCCTGAGGAGATGTTGAAGGAATATATTGCTGAAGAAGGCGCCTTCTTTCCATTCAGAATTCAGATAATTAATGATGAGATTTTTATTAAGGAAAACCTTCTTCCTAACAGTGAAATACCGCAAGGTGCTAAAATCTCAGCCATAAACGGTCAGGGAGCCAAAAGGATGATAAGGAAGATGAACCAATTGGTTCCGGGAGCGAAGGAATCACTTCGAATGGCTGAAATTACCACTGATTTTAGCCTGTTGCTTTGGGTGGCGTATCAAATGGATGCTCCATACGAAATCAGTGTACGCCTGCCAGGCGATGGAATTATACATACTTATAATGTAGAAGGTGTTAATGCTGAGAAACTTGGCATATTCCCCGGTGATGAGGAGGTGAATCATGAAAATGATTTTGATATAGCGGTGGATACAGATAGAGATTTTGCAACAATAACAATACGTGATTATCAGTCACATAATGACCTTAAAAAGTTTCTCCCGAAAGCATTTTCACAGGTGAAATCATCCAAAGTTGAAAATGTTTTAATTGATATTCGTGATCTTGATGTTACTGATGAAGGCCTTGCGGATGCAGTTTTACGTTATGTCACAAAAGAGCCTTACCGACACTATGCAGCCATAGAGGCTAAATCCAGCCCAATAACCAAAGAGTTTTACAAAGGAGATTATAAAGCTGAGATGAAAGCTGAAAAGAGGGTGGTACGGGATAAAAAAGCAGTTAAGGAGGCTTATAAGATGGTGAGCAAAGGTCTTGATTATGCCAATACTTACTATGCACCTGAACTAAAGAAGCCCTTTGGTGGCGGTAATGCCCCGGAAGGTGAATTCTTCCTGCTGGTTAATGAAGGTTCAAAAAACAGTGCAACAGTTTTGGCTGCAATAGTTCAGGATCACAAACTCGGATTGGTAATTGGTAAAGAAACTGGTTCCAGAGCCAGCCGTTTTAAACAACTGTATTATTTTACATTACCAAATACAGGCTTGAAATGCTGTGTGCCTCACAGATATTACCTGCGCCCTTCCTCTTTCGATTCAGGTTTTGGTGTGCTTCCTGATTATACTGTTGAACAGGACTCTGACGACCTTGCAAAGGGTGTTGATACTGCAATAGAATTTGCTGCTGATCTCTTTAAGAAAAGAGAAGGATTCAGAGAAAAGAGAAAAGCTTACGAAAAAAGAATGAAACGAAATTAATCCACAATAAAATAGATCCTTCCGCAGTCGGGTTTTATTTTTCATTTACATGGTAAAGGCTTATCTTTATGGCCTAATTTTGCAGCTGTGAGTATTCTAACTGATATTAAAACCGCCATTGCACGACGGAGGCTTAAAAAAGATGCAAAACGAATGTTACGAAACAGGGCATTCGTTAATTTTGATGACGCCAGGTCAATAGGTATTCTTTACCAGCTCGATAATGAAGAAACATACCGGCAGGTTGCTGCCTATGTATCGTCACTTCAGGCTCAGCGAAAAAATGTTAAAATTATCGGCCTCTTCTATGGTGACCTCCAGCCCTTATACTATATCCCCAAACTCAGCTTCGACCTGCTGATGTCGAAGGATGTAAACTGGTATGGCAGGCCAAAAGCTGAATTTGTAACTTCGTTTTTAGCAGAAGAGTTTGATCTGCTGTTCTATTTTTCTGATGGCGTTCATACACCACTGGATTATATTTATGGCCTTTCCGGCGCAAAACTGAAAGTGAGTAACGACAACGACAAAATCTCAAATTTCAGCGACCTTGTTATCGCTACTGATATTGAAGATGGTATAGCCGGATTTTTAAGAACATCAATACATTACTTATCTGTAATCAATAAAAAAGATGATGCATAACAGACTGACAGGTACCGGAACCGCGCTGATAACTCCCTTCACTCACGATGGTAAAGTGGATTATCCGGCACTGGAAAAACTTATCGATTATCAAACACATAACGGGATTGACTTTTTGGTGGCTCTTGGTACTACCGGAGAATCAGTGACACTTACTGCTGAAGAGAAAAGCAAAGTAATCTCCACTTTTGTGAATAAAAAAAATGGCACTCCTCTGGTTGTAGGTATGGGTAGCAATAACACACTTGCACTGTGTGATCAAATCAAAAACACCGATTTTACAGGAATTGATGCCATACTTTCTGTTGTGCCTTATTACAATAAACCGTCACAAGCCGGAATTTACCAACACTTCGCTGCAGTGGCTGAGGCTTCTCCTGTCCCTGTTATACTTTATAACGTTCCCGGGCGCACCGGAACGAACATGAGTGCAGAAACTACTTTGAAATTGGCCGGGGACTTTGAAAATATCATTGCAGTAAAAGAGGCCTCCGGTGATATGTCACAGATTATGGATATCCTGCGCAGAAAGAAAGATGATTTCTTTTTGCTCTCCGGTGATGATGCCCTTACATTTCCAATGCTGGGCCTGGGTGCTGAAGGGGTTATCTCTGTTGTAGCCAATGTCTTTCCGGCTCATTTTGCTTCAATGGTAATAAATGCCCGTGGAGGAAATTGCGATAAAGCAGTCGAAATACACCAGGCATTATTGCCGTTTATCGATATGCTCTTTAAAGCAGGAAGTCCCGCCGGTGTTAAAGAAGCACTTAGCTATCTCGGATTCTGTGATCCCAGTGTAAGGTTGCCTTTGGCCCCGATTTCAGAAGAATTGAAAAATAAAATCAATACTTTTGCCGATCATTTTAGCAAAACAAGAATATAACACGATAACATGAAAAAGATATTTCTGCTGCTCCTTACTATTATTGCGGTTTCCCCTGTTTGGTCACAAAAAGAAGACCTGGATCAGATTTTTCAAGACAAACGAGAGATTTGTTTTTATTTTGATATGGTCGGAGAGATGGATCTCAATAAAATTGGGAATATTATCTCTATCGATAATATCAATAACAGCAAAGTTCTGGCATATGCCAACAAGCATGAATTCGAGCGCTTCCTTGAGTTAAATATACCTTTCTATCTTAGCCCGTCACCGGCACAGCTGGCCACCGGTATCGTCATGAAGGATGATGTTGACCTGGCGACATTGGAGGTTTGGGACTTTTATCCTACCTATGAAGAGTATTTGGAAATAATGCAGGATTTTGCAACTGCATACCCTGATTTATGTGAAATCGTTGAGATTGGTGAGTCTACGGAAGGACGAAAAATATTAGCTGCGCATATTAATGATAATCTGGATGCTGTCGGCGAACCGGAATTTCTTTATACTGCTACCATGCATGGTGATGAAACAGCCGGATATATAGGTATGATAGCCTTAATTGATTATTTGTTAAGCAACTATGGTGTGCTTGATGATGTGACCAATTTGGTAAATAACCTCCAGATTTATATCAACCCCGCAGCAAATCCTGATGGAACTTACGCAGGTGGAAATAGTACTGTTCAGGGAGCAACCCGTTCTAATGCAAATGGCGTGGATCTAAATCGTAATTACCCTGACCCACAGGATGGCCCTCATCCTGACGGAAATGAGTGGCAGGCTGAAACAATTGCTTTTATGGAGTTTGCAGAAAACCACAATTTTGTAATGTCGGCGAATTTTCATGGTGGAGCAGAAGTTGTAAATTATCCCTGGGATACATGGCCGGACCTCCATGCTGATGACCTTTGGTATCAGTTGGTCTCCCATGAATATGCCGATACATGCCAGGAGTACAGTCCAAATGGATATATTTCCGGTTTTAATGATGGTATTACCAATGGTTATCAGTGGTATACTACAAACGGTTGCCGCCAGGATTATATGAACTACTTCCAGCATTGTCGTGAAGTAACTATAGAGATTTCAAACACAAAGCTTTTGCCTGCCAGCCAACTAAATGATCACTGGGAATACAACAGAAGATCGTACATCAATTATATGGAACAGGCACTGTTTGGAATAAAGGGTACAGTTACTGACCTTCTTACCGGAGAACCTGTGGAAGCTACCATTTTTGTGGATAATCACGACCTTCTGGAATCGCAGGTGGAATCACATGCTGTTACAGGAGAATATTACAGACCAATACTTGCCGGTACTTACGACCTTACTTTCCAGGCTCCCGGTTATATGCCTCTGGAAATTACCGGTGTTGAAGTCTCCGATTATAATGTAACTACTGTTGATGCTCAAATGGATGCCGGAACACTTACTGCTGATTTTATTGCTGATAAAACATTCGTTGCTGCCGGAACCGAAGTTTCTTTTTCCGACCTTTCATACGGAAACCCTGTTTCATGGGAGTGGACTTTTGAAAACGGTGATCCGGCAACTTCCACAGAACAGAATCCTGTAGTGTCCTGGAATAATGAAGGGGCTTTTGATGTTTCTCTTACAGTTTATGATGCTGATGGGAATTACCATGTCACAAACAAAGCAGAATATATCACTGTATCCCTCGAATATGTTATGAATACCTCTGATGTTACTACCTGCGGTGGAATCTTCTACGACAGTGGGAATGCCGATAATAATTATAGCGATAATGAAGATTATACAATGACTTTTTATCCCGGTGAGGATGATAAAGTTATTGAATGTGAATTCCTCTCCTTTGATGTGGAATACCACGCCTCTTGTGATTATGACTATCTGAAAATCTATAATGGTATTGATAATAGTGCTCCATTGATTGGTGCCTATTGCGGATCAAATTCCCCGGGGACTGTCACTGCTGATAATGAAGCCGGAGCACTGACATTCGTATTTCATTCCGACTATAGCCAAACTGGGGCAGGCTGGGAAGCCGCAATATCCTGTAAAAGTCCGGTAGGGATTTCTGAAAACACAATCCACGATTTAAAGGTTTACCCAAACCCGGTTGAGAAGAGCCATATTACAATTGATCATGCAGTTACAATAAGAAGTGTATTTATAACTGACCTTTCTGGAAGAGTTGTAAAACGTGTTTCAGATTGTCAGAATTGTAGTGTACAGATGGATATTGCAACACTTGAATCAGGTGTCTATCTGGTATCGGTAATTGATGAAGCAGGAAATTCTTATGTGGAAAAACTGATTAAAAATTAGAAACACTTATTGCATATAGCAGGCCGGGGTTACTGATCATCATCAAGTAATTCCGGCCTTCTCTCTTTGGTGCGTTTTATAGCTTCTTCCAGCCGCCACTCTTCAATCTTTTTGTCGTCGCCGCATAATAGTATATCAGGCACTTTCATGCCATCGTACTCTGCAGGTCGGGTATAAACAGGTGGTGAAAGCAAACCATTCTGAAAAGAGTCTGAAAGTGCTGATGTTTCATCACTCAGCACACCCGGGATAAGTCGAATGATGCTGTCGGAGATGACCATGGCCGCAAGCTCACCGCCGGTAAGCACATAATCACCTATTGATAGCTCCATGGTGACATATTTCTCGCGAATACGCTCATCAACACCTTTGTAATGTCCGCAAAGGATAATAAGATTATTTAATGTACTTAAGTGGTTTGCCCGTGGCTGTTCCAAACGCTCACCGTCGGGTGTAGTATAAATTACCGCATCATACCTTCGCTCCGACATAAGTTTGTTTATGCAATCAGCCACTGGTTGTATTGTCATAACCATTCCTGCCCCGGGGCCGTAAGCGTAGTCATCAACGCGTTTATGTTTGTTTGTACTGTAATCCCTGATATTGTGTATGTGTATCTCTGCAATGCCCTTTTCAACAGCCCTTTTTATCATACTTTCTGAAAATGGACCATTAAACATTTCAGGAAACAGCGTTAATATATCTATTCGCATGATGTTCTGTTTTGATTGCGAAAATACAAAATCATTCATAAACTCTTTTATTGCTGTAATTTAATGTGGTTTTCTATTTTTGTAAAAAAGTATTTCGATGCATCAGAAAAAGGTACTAGTGGCAATGAGTGGAGGGCTTGACAGCTCTGTGGTTTGTATTCTGCTTCAGAACCGTGGCTATGAAGTTCAGGGCGTTACATTGAAGATTTATGATCCGGATGATTTGCCTCCCGGTATGAAGAAAAATAGTATTGGCGGAGATAAAGAGATTGAGGATGCACAGGAAGTCGCTGAAAAACTGGGTATTAAACATCATGTTTTAGATGTCAGGGAAGATTTCTCAAATACGGTAATTAGCAATTTTCTTGGCGAATATATGAATGGCCGTACCCCAAATCCCTGTACTTTGTGCAATAAAACGATTAAGTGGAGCGCAGTTCTTAATAAAGCCGATGAACTCTCTGTTCACAATATCGCTACGGGTCATTACTCCTTTATTGATTTTTCAGAAGGCAGATATTTTGTCAGAAAAGGAGAGGATCCGCTCAAAGAGCAATCATATATGCTTTGGCAACTCGGACAAAATGAGCTTAGCAGAACCATTTTCCCTTTGGGTGGACTAACTAAATCAGAAGCCAGAGAAATAGCGATTAAACATGGGTTGAAAACTGTTGCCGGAAAAGGAGAGAGTTTTGATATCTGTTTTGTAACCGATAAGGACTACAGAAGCTACCTTAGAAGAAAAGTTGACGGACTAACTGATAAATACCGCGGAGGAAATTTTGTTGACCGGGATGGTAAGTTTTTAGGACACCATGATGGGTTTATGTTTTTTACCATAGGACAGCGAAGAGGATTACCCGCTATGGGATACAGGGCTTATGTAAATGATATACGCCCGGAAACCAATGAAGTAGTTATAGGTAAGGAGGAAGAACTATTTCACTCTGTGGT
>PKSY01000012.1 GCA_002869405.1 Marinilabiliales bacterium | reverse complement strand
TTTGAGCATATCCATGGTGCCGGAATCAATACCTTCAATTTTTTTCCGCATTCTGCCCGCAAAAATATTGACGTAATGTTCAATAAGAATCGGGATGTCAACTACACGTTGGCGCAATGGCGGGACAAAAATTTCGAATGTTCCCAGACGGTGAAACAGGTCGAGGCGGAACTCCTTTCCGGACTTCATCTCCTGGACATCTTTGTTGGTTGCTGCAACAAGCCGTACATCAAAACTTTGTTCTTTTTGCGACCCCAGCTTGATATATTTCCTGTCTTCCAGCACCCTTAACATTTTTATCTGTAGGTTCATGGGCATATCACCGATTTCATCAAGGAACAGCGTTCCTTTGTCGGCTATTTCGAACCAACCGGCACGATCGGAGATGGCACCGGTAAAAGCGCCTTTTTTGTGGCCAAAGAACTCACTTTCAAAGAGCGATTCCGGAATTGCAGACATATTTACCGCTCCGAAATGGTTATCTTTTCGTTCACTCATAAGGTGAATTCCCCGGGCAACCAGCTCCTTACCCACACCACTCTCTCCGGTGATGATTACCGAGGTATCTTTGCTTTGAGCCACTTTGTACATCATCTGCTTGATCTCATCCATCACCTTGCTCTTGCTAATGATTTCAAAGCCCTCTTTCTCTTTCAGCTCTTTGGTTAGCAGTTGATTACTAATCTCTGTCCGGCGCAGCTTACTGTTTAGCGCAACAAACTTTTTCGTTTTCTCAATGGAAATTTTCACCGAATCAAAGTTGAAGGGTTTACGGAAAAAGTCTGCAGCACCAAGGCGCAGGGCTTCAATGACAGTATCCATATTTGCCTCGGCACTGATCATGATGATCTCCACATCAGGGTATTGCTCTTTTACGCGTTTTACAACCTCCAGTCCGTTCATCTCAGGTAACTGAAAATCGCAAATCAGGATATCAACTTTTGCATTCTGAAAAATCTCAAATGCTTTTGACGGTTTTTCGGCAGTAAACACTGTGAAGTCAGCACGAAGTATCGAGCTTGCCAGTTTCCGGTAAAGGTTATCATCGTCAAGTACCAGAATATTTAATTGATCAGGATTACTCATAGCAATGTCTTTCAGATTAAATCAATTCAGTGAATAGAGAAACAGTAAAAATGGAGCCTTCGCCAACTCTTGACCGTGCAAAGATATTTCCTTTGGAATACTCCAGCAGGTCTTTACAAACCTGGAGGCCAAGTCCGGAGCCTTTTTCTCCATCAGTACCATAAGTTGTTAAATGCATGTTCGGGTTAAAGAGTTTATTCATGTCTTCTTCCGGAATACCTGCACCATGGTCAACAATTTCCACTTCCACAAGATCGTCCTTTGGAATGGCATTTATTTCAATTTTCTGCTCATGGTTGGAAAACTTCAATGCATTATGGATAAGGTTTTTCATCACAATACCGATATGCTGTTGGTCGCCAACAACAAAAATCCCGGGGTTTACAGCCAGTTCTACGGATATGTTTTTCTTTTCAAGCTGATATTTCAATGATTCTATAGCTGTACCAATACATTCTCTCAGGTCGAAGCGTTCAGGTGAAGGATTAATAACTTTTCGCTGGCAACGCGACCACCAGAGGAGGTTTTCCAGAAGTTCAAAAGTTGTATCAGCCTGCTCTTTCAATGCCACGAAGAAATCCTGCATCTCCTCTTTAGTAAGCTCTATCCTGCTGTCGGTCATCATGTTTGCAAACTCCCTGAAGCTTCCAAGCGCTCCGCGGAGATCATGGGCGATTACGCCAAACACTTTGTCTTTCAGTGCATTGGCTTCAAGAAGCTCTACCTTCTGTTTCTCAACCAGTTCCTTGGATTCCTTAAAGTCAACCTGCGTTTTAATTCTTACCAGCAACTCTTCACGGTTAAACGGCTTTGTTACGTAGTCAACACCGCCAAGGGTAAAACCTTTTACGATCTCGTCAACTTCCGTTTTTGCGGTAACAAAAACCACCGGAATTGCAGCAGTGACTTCATCCTCTTTAAGGTGTTTACAAACCTCAAAGCCATCCATCTCGGGCATCATCACATCGAGAAGAATCAGGTCGGGCTTTAACTTGGCAGCCATTGTCAGCGCTGTAGGACCGTCTTTGGCCATTGCAACCTTGTACCCGTGTTCGTTAAGCACGCTTCCGAGAATCTGAAGGTTTTTAGTGTTGTCATCAACCAATAATAGTGTTGCCATAATAGTGTATAATGTTAGGATATTTCAATATTGTTTTCTCTTAAAATCTCTTTTATAAGTGCCAGCTCCCCGGGAAATGATGCGATGTGTTTCTCAATAGCATCCACTTCAAAGCCATCGATGCTCTCCTTAAGAACCCGGGTATAATTTTTCATGATTTCACAGGGATAAGCCTCTACAATAGATTTCACTTTTTTCACAAAATCCTGTATTTCAAAAATGATTAGTTCATCTTTGATATTCAGCCATTGTGGCATTGCTTCAGCTTCCAGGCGTCGGATCATCTGCGGCAGCTTTTGCTTGCACTCGTCGCTCAACTGCCGGTCTTTACTCTCTGCTACTTTTTCTTCAGGTAAGTTCACCTTTACGGAATAGTCGAGATGTTTTTTCAAAAAGAAGTACACCTGTTTTTTGTTAACAGGTTTGCGCAAATATCCATCAAACAACGCCTTTATTGCCGGCAGAGAGGTCGTCATTGCCGAGGCTGTAAAAGCTATGATTGGGATATGGTTAAATTTAGGATTTTTCTTGAGGATTTCAGTGGTCTGATATCCGGTAATTCCTGTCATACGGAGGTCCATAAAGATGATATCCGGGATTTCATATTTCAGGATTTCAAGTGCTTTTTCACCGCTGGATGCAGTGATATATTCAAATTCCTCCTGGGCTGTAAGGTTTTTAAGCAGAGAAATGTTGTATTCTACATCATCTACAATCATTATTCTTGCTGGTTCGAAAACCAGGTTTCCGATCTCAGGATCCACTTCATTAAGGGCTTCCGGGTCTTCCCTGATGATTTCTATATCAGGAATATAAACTGTAAAAACAGAACCTTTGCCCACAGAACTTTCAACAGTAACAGAGCCGTTAAATTTTTCGACAATCTTTTTTGTAATTGCCAGACCCAGGCCGGTACCGCCGTATTTTCGGGTGCTCTGCCCACTCTGCTGCGTAAACGATTCGAATATATGCTCCTGCTGAGCCTCGGGAATCCCGATTCCGGTATCTTTAACCTCAATGGTCAGATTAACAAGCTTTTGATCTCTGGTGGTTTTTCCTTTTACATGGACTTTAATAAAACCCTTTTCTGTGAACTTAACAGCATTTCCCACCAGGTTGAAAAGTATCTGATGGATTCTTACCTCATCCAAAGCAAGAAAGAGCGGAACATTATCATCAATCTTTGTTTCAATTACCAGATTTTTTTCCTCCACTTTTTGATGATAAACCTGCTTTATTTCATGAACCACTGACTCAAGCCTCATGGGCTCATTCTCAATCTCAATTTTTCCGGCTTCAATTTTTGAGAGGTCGAGAATATCATTGATAAGATGCAGCAGTGTCTTTCCTGAGTTCATTATAGTTCTCAGCTGGCTTTTGTACAGCGGCTGCTCAACTTTATCAATCAAAACCTCAGAGAAACCCATAATTGCATTCAGCGGAGTTCGGATTTCATGCGACACATTAGCCAGGAAAAGGCTTTTTGAAAGGTTGGCCTGCTCTGCTTTTTCCAGTGCCATACGTAATTGCTTTTCGTGCTCCTTGCGCTCCGAAACATCCCGGATAATACACATTACCTCATTCTCATTCATTTTAATGAAGCGGGCCTCATAGTCATTCTCCCTGTCATCCACATTGAGTTTGTATTCCGTGGAAAAACGTCCATCGGCAATACACTCGCGAATGGCTACTTTCATGTGAACAGCGAATTCTTCAGGGAAAAGGTCAGCAAGATTTTTATTCATGAAATCTTTGGCAGGAAAAATCAGGTCATCTTCGTTGCTGCTGCTGTAACTCAAAAAATTCCCTTCACTGTCGAAATGGAAAATAATATCGGGGATAGATTCAATAATTGCTCTGTTTTTCTTTTCACTGAGCAGCAATGATTGCTCCGCAGCCCTTCGCTGGAAAGAGTTGGAGATCATATTGGAAACTGTTTTCAGCAGCTCAATGTCGGAGCGTGTCCACTGACGGTTATTAGTGCACTCGTCGAATCCTATAAATCCCTTAAATGTATTTTGAAAATAGAGAGGGAGCACAATAATACTCAAAATATGCTGAGGCTCAAGGATGGCAATCAGGTCTTCAGGAAGCTCAAAAATATTTTGAGAGAATACCAGTCCATCCTCTTTAAGGATTTTTTTCCATGAGGGGATTATTTCATAAGGAATATCCTGCAATTCCTCAATTTGAGCTTCAACGCCCTTGTTGCACCACTCAAACGTATTATTAGTGGTCTCACCGCTCTCGTCATCTTCAAAAATATATACACTACTTACATCAGTAAACTTGCCGATAATTTCAATGGCATGCTGAATATTGTTTTCGAAGCTGTCGAGGGTATTAATAGCCAGAGAAATCTCAGAGAGGATCTCCTGGCGGCGAAGGTTCTTTCTGATAACCTCTTCTTTTTCGGTATCATCAGATTCTGATTGCCGCTGAATAATATCTTTACAGAATATAAAAAAGCGCTGAGCGCCATTATCTTTTACAGCGTGAAGCTCTGAAAGAAAAACTTTGGGGCCTTTGCTTTTACTTACAAGTGTTAACTCACAGCCGGAAGTATGGATTTCATCATTAAGAATCGCATTATTAAGCTTCTCCAAGCATCCACGGGTAGTATATTCAGCGATGCTTTTACCGAGGAGCTCATTTTTCTCTGTTTGAAAAAAGGAAACTCCTGATGCGTTGATTCCAATAATCATCAGCTCCTTGTCAAGCTCAAAAACAATATTTGGATTTTGTTCCAGTAATAGTTGTTGTACCCCGAATCCACGAGTACCGGTGTCAGTTCTTCTCATGCAGTTTTTTTAGTTAGTGATACCGGATGACCTGTAATAATGCTACAAGATATAAAAAATTATTCGAAAACGAACACTTCGTTTTTGAACCACCTTAATTTTTACGTCTTTTTCATCCTATAAGTTGCATTTTATTCAGAACCTTTAATTGTATAAGATGTTATGATAAAGGAATAACGGAACTGTTATATCTTTGTACTTTAAAAGTAATTTATACGATGAGAAATTTTGAGTTTTATAACCCGGTTAAAATTGTTTTTGGAGAAGGTTCAATAGCGAAACTTAAATCGTTGGTTCCTCGTGATAAAAAGGTGATGCTGACCTATGGAGGAGGAAGCATTAAGAAAAATGGTGTTTATGATCAGGTAAAGGATGCTTTATCCGGGTACAGAATAATTGAATTTGGAGGTATTGAGGCAAACCCGGAATATGAAACGCTCAGGAAGGCTGCAGAAATTTGTCGAAAAGAGAAGGTTGGTTTTCTTTTGGCTGTAGGTGGTGGTTCGGTGCTTGACGGCACAAAGTTCATTGCTGCAATTGCCAATTATGCCGGTGAAGCATGGGATTTTCTTGATGGAAAAGCGCGCCCCTCGGTGGCAATACCACTTGGGTCTGTGATGACCCTCCCGGCAACAGGCTCTGAAATGAATGCCAATGCTGTGGTCTCCCGCCGTGAAATGAAGGAAAAGCGTCCTTTTAACAGCCCGTTAGTCCTTCCTCAGTTCGCCATCCTCGACCCTGAAACCACAAAAACACTCCCCGAGTCGCAACGTATAAACGGAGTAATAGATACATATGTGCACATCATGGAACAGTATCTTACCACTGACGGCGGAGCGTGGGTGAGTGATAATCTATCCGAAGGCCTGCTGCGAGTTTTGGTGGAGCATGGTAAAGCGTATGTTGAAAAACCTGATGATATGACTGTGGCCGGAAATATCATGTGGGCTTCCACCATGGCATTAAATGGAATCATCCGCCTTGGCGCCGACTCCGACTGGTCGACGCATGCCATCGGACACATCCTCACTGCTTTTTACGGCCTCGATCATGCCATTACCCTGGCAATCGTACTTCCCGGAGTTATGCAGGTGATGAGAACCAACAAAAAATCCAAACTTCTGCAATATGCAAAAGTCGTCTGGGGTATCACCGACGGACCGGAAGAGGAACGTATCGACAAGGTAATTCACAAAACAGAAGAGTTCTTCCGCATGCTGGGAGCCAAAACAAAACTCAGTGAATTCGGAATTACTGAAGATACTCCCACGCTGGTAGCAGACAAGATGCAGTCTATTGGCCTTCTGCCTTGTGGCGAACACCGCGACATGGATTATGATATCGTGAAAGAGATCCTTTCGCTTAGAAAATAGAATTAGATTTTTCCTTTAAAGACGTATCCGGCTTTTCGGATTACCGCTTCAACTTTTTCCCAGGAATCCACTTTCCCGCCGAGGGAAACAACGCCGCTCTGGTGATTTGCCTCCACAGAATCAATGCCTTCAATTTGTGACAGCTCTCTCTCAACAGCTGCTTTACAATGCATACAGGTCATGCCTTCAACCTTGATTTGTATAATTTGATCTTTATCCATTTGAGGTTCTTTTTTTCTTTTTGATAATAATGATAAAATAAATGCATTTAGAATCAGTGCCAGCATAATTACCCCCGCTATGGTGGCAGTTATATTTCCGGATTCATGATGATGGCCGGCTTCAGTTAAGGGATTCAGAAACCATGAGGCAGGAAGAAAAGCATCTATCAGAAGTCCTGAAAGAACAGCTCCGCCAATGATTGTTGCCAGATATATTGCCAGCGACTTTCGTCCCATCTGTTTTGCGATAACAGATATTGTGGCGATATTGGTTGCCGGACCGGCCATCAGAAATACCAGCGCAGCTCCCGGGCTCACACCTTTCAGCATTAATACCGCCGCAATGGGAATAGAGCCGGTAGCACATACATACAGCGGTACCGAAGCCGCCAGAATAAGCATCATCCCTGTAATTCCCCGGCCTGCCTGTCCGGAAAAGAAATCATCAGGAATTACCACTGCCAGCAATGCTGCAAAAGCCAATCAAATAAGTAACCATTTTCCAATCGATTGAATCATCTCAATAAACCCATATCGGAATACTGTGATGATGCGCTCAGAAAATCCCTTTCTCTCCGGAGTTTGACTTTCGGCTTCCTGAGCCTGTGTGCGTTCCTCTTTTCTGTCAAAGAAATTATTTACAGAGCCACCTATAACACCGGTAATAAGGGCAACCACAGGACGAATAATTGCAAACGGCAAACCCAGAAGTGAATAGGTGGCCATTATGGAGTCTACTCCGGTTTGAGGTGTACTGATCATAAAACTTGTGGTGGCACCCTTTCCTGCACCATTCTGATACAGCGACATTCCAGCCGGGATTACACCACAGGAACACAGGGGCAAAGGAACTCCGAATATTGATGCATTCAATACCCCATAGCGATTTCCTCTTCCAAGGTATCTTTTTACTTTATGCTCGGGAAACCAGGCTTTTAAGATGCCGGCAAAAAGAAAACCCAGCAGCAGCCATGGCGCCATCTCCATTGTTAACTGCCAAAAGGAGATCCCAAAATCCTTCAAAAATCCAATAACTATTTCCATCATTTCTCCCTTCTTTATATCAATAACTGAAAATGTGGTTTATTGTTTTGGATCGATATTATCTTGAACGCTTAATCCAATTCATTGAGAGAATACTCCAATTCGTTGAACAGATTTTCATTGTTTTATCCCTCTATCTATTTTTGGATGATGAAAAAAGCATAATCATGAAAAAAGGAATTAATTATTTATCAGTCGTATTTTTGATTTTAAGTTCAGGATTAATCGCTCAGAATCAGTCATACCCAATAGTAGACACAGGTCAGGAATTGTTTTATGATACTGTGCATGAAATACCTGCTCCTGCTGTTGGAAGTATCTTTTATGGTCAGGATGCTTTTTATGATGGAATTCAACCGGAGTATTCGGATAATGGTGACGGCACAGTTTCAGATCTTGTTACCGGGTTGATGTGGAGTAAAAGCTATGATATGGACGGCGACGGAGATATCGAATACAATGATAAGATGTCATATGAAGAAGCTTTGGCTGCAGCCGACACTCTCAGTCTTGCCGGATATGACGACTGGCGCCTCCCAAGCATTAAAGAGGTCTATTCACTGATTATGTTTTATGGTATTGATCCCAGCGGCTTTGAGGGCTCCACAGAAGATCTTGTGCCTTTTATAAATACGGATTATTTTGATTTTGCCTACGGCGATGAATCGGCGGGTGAACGAATTATTGATGCCCAGATAGCATCTTCAACGCTTTATGTCGGATTAACGATGATGGGTGATGAAACGATGTTTGGTGTCAACTTCGCTGATGGCAGAATCAAAGGGTATGGTACAGGCCCTTTGCCGGGACATACAGAACCAAAGCAGTTTTATGTGATGTTTGTTCGCGGTGCTGAAAATTATGGGATAAATGATTTTATCGATAATCAGGATGGCACGGTAACCGATAATGCGACCGGACTGATGTGGACCAAAGATGATGACGGATCCGGAATGGTCTGGCATGAAGCTCTGGAGTATGCTGAAAACAGTGTATATGCAGGATATGACGACTGGCGCCTGCCCAATGTTAAAGAGCTGCAGAGTATTGTGGATTATACCCGCGCACCGTCAGTTTCAAACTCGCCGGCCATTGATCCGGTATTTAATTGTACCGCAATTACCGATGAAGGAGGCCAGAGCAATTACCCTTTCTACTGGAGTGGTACGACTCATGCCAACTGGACTGAAAACAATGAAGGTAGCTTTGGAAGTTATGTGTGTTTTGGTGAAGCCCTGGGATTTATGGAG
>PKSY01000013.1 GCA_002869405.1 Marinilabiliales bacterium | reverse complement strand
CTTCACAGAATTATTGAAGGTGCTTTAAGTTTTTGTGAGTTTGGCGGGTGGTAGCTGTTATTGGGTTTTCTCAATGGCACAGGTATCCCGGACAGGCAGAATCCTTAAATGACTTGCGATTTGACTAATAAATAATATATAATCAGTAATAATTAATAGTTAAAAAATCTATAAGTATAAATTATTAATTGTAAATTTTATCATTTCTTTATATATTACAGATTGCTTATTGAATATTAATTATTAACAAAATGATTTTCCTTTTCGTTGAAGTACAGCGCCATAGTAGCCAGACAGCAGCTTTAGTTGGAGAGCGTAGATCTGCGATTCCCTTTTTTTTTATAAATTTAATGAGTTAAGATTAATAAATATTATCAGACAGAAAATTTGTTAGGTGAACATTATCCCGAATTGATTGAGTTTATGAACGATTATCCTAAAAATAGAAAAGCAAAATGGATTGTAAGGGCGATATTGCTTGTTGGAACAATAGTTTCAATGTTTTTCGTACCTTGGATTTTGGTAAAGGCCTGGATTTTACCTTTACCTGATACTATTCAAGAGCAGGTAAATGAAGCAATTGGGCATGGTTTTGATGGAATGATAGTTTACATAGACAAAGCAGGAGAGCCACCGGCCTTTTTCACAGGTGGTTGGAAAGATAGAGATAATAAAATACCTGCCGACCCAAATTCATTGTTCAAAATTGCCAGTATTAGCAAGTTATATACTGCTGTTGCAGCTACTAAGATGGTCAGGGAAAATCGTTTGTCTTTTGACAAAACTCTCGTTGATTATCTGCCGGAACTTAGAGGCAGGATTGAGAATGCTGAAGATATTACCTTGAGGATGATGATTCAACACCGTTCCGGTATTCCAAATTTCACAGATAATCCTGCGTATTGGGAAAACGAACAGGTAAATGGCAAAAATGCCTTGGATTTTGCTCTTGACCTGCCAGCCCGCTTTGAACCTGATAAAGGATATGAATATTCAAATACGAATTATTTATTGCTTCGCAGAATTATGGATGATGTTTTAGGATATAGCCACAATGAGTATATCAAAGAGAAAATATTGATCCCCTTAGCGCTGAAAAATACCTTTTTTTCGATTGCTGAAGTCGATTTAGATGATGTTATGAGTGGATATTATGTGGGTTATGAGGAAGATTTTAAAGCTCGTGAATATGGAATGTTAGCTACTGCAGAAGATGTGGGTATATTCATTCGCGCATTAAACGATGGTTCTGTATTTCTCGAAGGTGAACAGGAAATCTATCCTTATGAATACAATCATGGAGGTTTGGTAGTTGGTTATCAAAGTCTTGCAGAATACCATAAGGATATAGATGCGGTTGTAGTTCAATTTATTAATACAACAGATTTTAATGGTTATGAATGGAACCTATCGGAAATTATTATTAACCGCATTGTGAAAATCATCCGAAAGAAAAATTAGTCACAATAATATCACTCTCATCTCATAACGCTTAAGCGCCAGTAGCGTGATATGATGAAGCTGTGATTCATCACAAAGAAAATAACTGAAAGCAAATCACAACAACACCTAAATTATTTTGTGCATCTAACCCGCTGTGATTATTTATTGAATGGTATTAATTCGTTTGAGACGAAAACCCTACGGGTTTTATTTGCCGCGTGGTTTGTTCATGTGCTATTGAGACACAAATCCTAACGGATTTACTCGTTTTAGAAACCAGTATCCGTTAAGCCAACAGCAGAATATTCAATTGATAGCGTGAAGGCCCTCTAGATAACCTTCATCTATAGGTTGAATAATATTTTGAAAGGTTTTCTGCCGATGAGACGGAAAAGCGCAAGGACGTCTCCGTGTCTTACCGTCTCCGCGGTATTTATAAATCATTATTTATCATTCTGTATTTTAACTTCTATATTAATATTGAATACAAAATGTAAAAAAAAGTGCGCCATGTTGCACTTTTATTGTGTGTGTTTTGGTGAAAGTATTAAAGATTTAATAAAAAGTGCATAATATTGCTCTATTTTTGGGTAAAGTTGAGTAATTTTGTATTTTTACAAATAAAAGAGCGATATCATGCACTTTGGAAATTTGGTCAAAACGATAAAAGAACGAAGAGAAAACCTGAATGTTAATCAGGAAAATCTGGCAAAACTTTCAGGGGTTGGATTAAGAACCCTTAAGCAATTTGAAAGTGGTAAGGGAAACCCTACTTTACAGACTATTCAGAGAATAGCAGATGTGCTTGGGTTAGAGGTTTGTTTAAAGGTTAAAACTGCAATAACAGATGAGAAAGGCAAAAATACTCTATAAAAACCAGGAAGCAGGAGTGTTAATTCAGCATGATAATGGTTCTTTTACCTTTATATATGATGTCTCCTGGATTAATAATACATCCCAACCTGCGATTAGTTTAACATTGCCAAAATCACAACAAGAATATCATTCAGACTTCTTGTTTCCCTTTTTTTATAATATGTTACCGGAGGGGTCGAATAAGCAGATAGTTTGCAGGCTTAACAGGTTAGACTCTGACGATCATTTTGGCTTACTCCTTACTACAGCAAAGAATGATAATATCGGTGCAATAAAAGTCATTAAAATAGAATAATTTATGATTTTAAATACTATAAATAATTGTCCGGGTACTTTAGCTGAAGGTCATACAACTTATAGCAGAGCATGTTTGTCGAAGGTATTTAGAGGGAGAAAAGTGAGTCACTTATTGCCTTATGATTCGCCTGCGTCAAATCCTGTAACAGATGAACTGTTTAATGAAAATCGGAAAGGAATGTCAATTTCCGGTGTGCAGGAGAAATTTTCAGTGTTACTTCAGAAAAATAAATTGCGATTAATCAAAGAGGGAGAGCAGGGAGAATATATTCTTAAACCAATTCCAAGTGCCGGAAAAAGACCTGAGTACATGCCTGCGAATGAACATTTAACGATGCAAATTGCAAAACAGGCTTTTGGGATTGAAGTAGCTGAGAACGCTTTAATCTTTTTTAAGGATGGCTCTCCGGCTTATATTACAAAGAGATTTGATGTAATGGACGACGGCTCAAAACTGGCACAGGAGGATTTTGCCTCACTTTCAGGAAGAACACCGCAAACCCATGGCGAACTCTATAAGTATTCAGGAAATTACCTTGAATTATTTGAAATAATGAAAAAGTTTGTTCCTGCATATCCTTTAGAGGCTCCAAAGCTCTTGAAAATATTATTGTTCAATTACTTGTTTTCAAATGGAGATGCTCATTACAAGAACTTTTCTTTAATAGAAACCTCAATGGGGGATTTCAAATTAAGCCCTGCTTATGATTTGTTAAACAGTAGAATACATATTGATGACAAAGACTTCGCTTTAGAAGATGGACTTTTACCGGGAAATCTGACAAAAGGTAAAGTTATTTCACAATTTGGAATATTATCAGAAAGGGCAGGGATTAATGTGCGAGTTTTTAATGAAATACTAAATACAATGCTTAACCAGACTAATCTGGTTGAAAGATTAACCTTTTCTTCATTTTTGGATGAAAAAACTCAAAGAGATTATTTCCAGTCTTATCAATCACGACTTAAGGACTTAAAGAAGAAATGATTCCCGGCTGTAGCAATATTTGTTCAGACTGTGCCCTGCACATGATCTGAATGGTGTGGTTAATTGTGATGTCGGGCTTATTTAAAGGTATTCGAATTAATATCCCTGGCCATTCGCCAAAACATACTTCAAATCCCCTTAAATAAATATTTTGTAACTTTATGGATATTTAGCCATTGAATATTAAGCACTTAATATCAACAACCATGAAGTCGAAGTTTCTGTTTTTGCTCTTTTATGTTGGAGTAACTATGGGCCTGTGCGCTCAGACCGCTACCATGACACTTACGTTTACCGCTGAAAACAATGGTCAGCATGTGCCTATGAACAGCATCCTTATTGAAAACCTTTCGCAGGGTGGTGATACAACACTTTATGAACCGGATACTGTTTTAGTCCTGGATTATATTACGGGTATTAATCATCCTTATTCAATTGATGGAAAGAAATTAATGCTTTCTCAGAATTTTCCGAATCCGATGCATGGAAAGTCTGAGGTAAACCTCTCACTGCCCAATAGTGGCAGCGTGCTGATGCTTGTCTCTGATATTATGGGAAGAGAACTTGTCAGAAAAGAGTTTCAGCTTGAAAAGGGCGTGCATACATTTCTCTGTTATCCCGGAAGGGAAAGCATCTATTTCCTTACTGTAAAGGCTGGCGGGCAGATTCAGTCGCTGAAGATGTTTAATACGCCCGCTCGCTCTGGATCCACAAAAAGGTTTCAAATGGTATACAATGGACCTAACTCATTATCAGTAAATAATAGAGCCAAATCATCAAGGGATATCTTTCTCTTTCTCCCCGGCGATGAGCTGCGTTATACAGCTGTATCCTCTTTCGGTGAGGAAGAAATCACTGATGCTCCTCAAAATGACAAAACCTATACCTTTCCGTTTGGTGGTGGGGGAGTTCCCTGTCCCGGTATGGAGACAATTACTGACTTTGATGCCAATGTGTACAATACGGTGCTTATTGGTGATCAGTGCTGGATGGCTGAGAATTTGAGAACTACAACCTATAAAAATGGCACACCTATTCCTAATGTCGAGGATGGTTCTGCATGGTCTGGGCTTGACTCCGGAGCCTTTGTGTGGTATGAAAATGATGTAACCTGGAAGGAGAGCTATGGTGCTTTATATAACTGGTTTGCTACGGTTGATCCTAACGGGCTTTGTCCTGAAGGCTGGCATGTTCCAACCAATGCTGACTGGACTGCATTGACCGATTATATTGGCGGCACTTTCTACCCTCATTCCGCAGAGCTTAAGTCCTGCCGTCAGGTTGATTCACCGCTTGGTGGGGCCTGTAACACTTCTGAGCACCCCAGATGGAGTGCAAATATTAACAATTATGGTACTGATGAATATGGGTTGTCCATTCTTCCCGGCGGAATTCGTTTCAATTATGGCTTCTTTAGCGACCTTGGTAATTATGGCTACTATTGGAGTGGGACCGAGTATAATGGATATTATGCATGGTATCGCTCCTGGTATTATGGACACGGGACTATTGAAGCAAATTATTATGCCAAAAGCAGTGGTTTTAGCGTTCGCTGCCTGAAAGATTTGTAATTTCAAGAAACCAGCCCGGCCGGGGAGTGTATTCCCGACGGGTGCTGGCTGAGTTTGGTAATAATTAGTGGTTGAGGACAGCGGTGTTGCTTTGCAACGGAGGGTTTATTCTGATATGTTTCTCGTCATTGTCATGAATACAAAACTATTACTCCGTTATGCCATTTTCATGGTATTACAGAATTATCTTTAATAAATTATTAAGTAATTGAAAAATAGGGTTTTAATCCTGGATGTGGGCTGGGTAATAGCTTATCTTTTGGTGAAAAATATCCCCAATAATATGATAAACGATAAAATCTGGCATTTTCAGCATTAAAAATTACCCCGATAACGCTTTATCGATTTCTGAAGATAACCTTTAAGCTCGTTATCTTCTAAAACCTCAATCTCACCGGGAAGACTAAGAATAAACCTTCCAACACCCTTGTCCCCATATACAGGACCCGAATAGAGATAGCGCTCATCATTGGTCTGACTGATATATTCTGCCGCCAGAGGATACTCCTCCTTTAATAAATTGCATGCTGTAAGGGTCATGGAAAAGCTGATTTGCCTTTCAATTTCTCCGCTGATTCTGAACGGATCACTCTTTAATTCCCGGTGCTGCTGTTGGAACCGGAATGTTGTATCCAGAATCCGGATGCTCTCCATACGGGAAATCTTATAATTCTTCGGCATACGGTCTTCCAGATCATATGCACATAGCATCTGAAAATTAGCAGATATGGAAATCGGCTCCACTTTTCTGTCACGAATGATTTTACTGTGTCCTGAGTGATATTTACTGATTAATACCTGCTGTTTTTTTTCAATAGCTATTCCTAAAAGCTTCACCATGTGCGCCCTCTCGGGATGTAAAATGCTTTTTGTGATTAATGTCGGATCCAATAGTGCCGATAATTTCCTGCGAAGGTCACTCTTCAAAGCATTGCTCTCATCTATTGCTTCGATGGCATGGGCCAAAATGGTTAACTCCTCATCGCTGATATATACCAGATTTGCCAATTCTGTTCGCGAAAGACTTCTGTCAATCCAGTACATTCCGTCTTTTGCACGTGGTATCTCAAATCCCAGATTTCGCAGTTCGCTGATATACCGGTCAAAAGTGCGCTCTGTCATATCAAAATCATCAATTATTGTCTGACGATGATGGCGTGTTCCACTACTTAACCGGCGAATAAGTTTTAAGTAAAGGTCAAAATGTTCCAACGTGGTCATGGTATCGTATTTTTCAAGTTTGGTAATCAGGTTCCCGATTGTAAATATACGATAATTCCAATTTCTTATACCTTTGCACAATGCTTCCTGAAATCCATATCGCAATACCACTGTTAGCCGAAGAGGAGAACATCCGCAAGGTTATTACCCTGTTCGATAATGGCCGTTATCAGAATAAAAAGTTATGGCTCTGTGTGAATCAACCCGATTCCTGGAACAATGATGAGAGATACACTTCGGAGGTGAATCAGAATCATCGTACGCTGGAGTTTCTGAATTCCCTTAACCGTGATGATGTGATTGTTTTAGACCGCTCTTCAAGGGGCAATGGTTGGACGGGTAAAAAGCATGGTGTAGGAATGGCCCGCAAAACACTTATGGATGCTGTTTCCGCTGTAGCCTCCGGTGAAGATATCATTATCTCTATGGATGCTGATACCATTTACGAAAGTGATTATTTTGATGTTATTGTTTCCCGCATGCTGGAGACAAAGTCTGCGCTCGCTGTTGCAGTGCCATACTATCATCCAATTCCGGAAGAGGAATCTGTTGCCCGTGCGATTCTGCGCTATGAGATCTATATGCGTTACTATGCGCTGAATATGTACGAACGGGAGTTACCCTATGCACGCACTGCACTTGGTAGTGCTATAGCTTTGCGTGTTGCGGCTTATCGCAGGGTAGGAGGGATTACTCCACATCAGGGTGGTGAGGATTTTTACCTGCTGCAAAAACTGGCAAAGGCCGGCCTGGTGCTCGATTATTGTGATGCTGTGGTTTATCCATCTGCCCGTCTCTCCTCACGCGTACCCATTGGAACCGGCCCGGCAATGATACGCGGTATCGACGGCGATTGGTCTGGTTACCCTTTTTATCCATCCCAACTCTATGATGATTTAAAAACAACTTTCGATGCTTTCCCGGCGTTGTATAAAAAGGATTTTGAAACTCCTATGTCGGAATTTCTTCGCAGCGCGCTAAGGGAAGATGATCTTTGGGAACCGCTGAGGCAAAATTTTAAATCGGAAAAGCAGTTTGTCAGGGCATGTGAAATCAGGGTTGACGGATTGAGGATTCGTCAGTATCTGCGCTATCGATACCTGCAAAATCCGCAGGATGATTTATCGGTTTTGAACGATTTCCTCCGTAAAAAATACGCTACCTTTGTTCCTGACTCCGGGTTTGGAGGCACTGAAATCCCGACACTGAATGCAATCAGAGATATTCTCTTTGAGAGTGAGCAAAAGTTCAGGAAAAACAGAGACAAACTATTATTGGTATGATGTTAACGATTTTAGGACCTACGGCAACAGGAAAAACGGCGCTTGCAGCTGCTGTGGCTGCGCAAACAAACGCTGAAATTATCAGTGCTGATTCCCGGCAGGTTTACCGCAATATGGATCTGGGTACCGGTAAGGATATTGATGATTACTGCTTTGAAAACCAAAATATTCCCTATCATCTGATTGATATTGTTGACCCCGGATATGAATACAATGTCTTTGAGTTTAAAAGGGATTTTTACCACGCCTATACTGATATTGCTGCAAGGGGGAAAAATGTGATCCTTTGTGGCGGAACAGGAATGTATATTGAAGCGGTTTTAGGGAAATACCGACTCGAGAGTGTGCCGCACGACAAGGCGCTGCGAAAAAGCTTTGAGGATAAAAGCATGGAGGAGCTGGCTCAGGTTCTGGCATCGATGAAAATGCTTCATAATCATTCGGATGTTGTGACGCGTGAAAGGTTGCTGCGTGCAATTGAGATTGAAACATACTATCAGCATAACTCCAGTGAGCAGGAACCGGAAATACCTTCTGTAATTGTTGGTGTGGATGTGGAGCGTTCCATCGTTAGGGAGCGCATCACAAAACGACTGCATGCGCGCCTTGAAGAGGGGATGATTGAGGAAGTCAGGCAACTTCTTGACAGTGGTGTTGATTCAGAAAAGCTGCTCTATTACGGGCTTGAATATAAGTTTATTACGCGCCATATTCTTGGGCAATTATCTTATGATGAGATGGTTAATCGACTGAATATTGCTATTCATCAGTTCTCCAAACGCCAGATGACCTGGTTTCGCAGAATGCAGCGAAAAGGGTTTGTGATCAATTGGGTTGATGGAATGCTCCCCATACATGAAAAGGCAGCAGAAGTGATACAGATTTGGAAAGAGAATGGAGATATTGAGATATGACGAACCTGTTTGTACTTGACATATCCAAAAACGATAAGGCAGAAATGCTTGAGCTGGCGCGGCAAAGGGGTCATTTTGAGGTGATTGAAAAGTTCCATGCCATTGGAAATGCAACTTCTGCAATGCATTACCTGTCGGGAGAACTTTTGATGCGAGATGTTTGTAAACAGCAGACAGGACTAGAGTATCATGAACAGGAATTTCTCCATAATGAGCATGGGAAGCCAATGTTAAAGAATAACGCCGATTGGCATTTTAATAAATCTCATTCGGTAAACAGAGTTGTTCTGGCAACATCATCCGCGCCTGTT
>PKSY01000008.1 GCA_002869405.1 Marinilabiliales bacterium | reverse complement strand
TCAGAATCTCACTTGTAATGGCACTTCTGCTGCCCCTGTACTTTTTTGGCCAAACCATCATTAACGATATTCCCGGAAGCACACCGACGTATTTTGATTTTGCTTCCGGTCAGTCTTTTACTGCAACCATTGACGGGGTGATCACCCAAATAGACTTTGTCGGAACCGGGGATATAACAAATGGCTCCCTGAGGATGTATCCCTCACCTATTGGCAGTGGAGCGCCTCTCAATGAAACAGGATATGATTATATTCAGACAGGGATAAATATTCCTGCACCGCCCCCGGGCGACTGGTATTCTGTGATGCTGGATACTCCTTACCCGGTGACGGCAGGAAATCAATATACTTTTATTCTTACCGATGGAGGAGAATATGGCGCTGTCTACCTCAACGTATATCATATGGATACCTACGCTGGTGGTTTTTTTGTTGAGGCATTCGGGCTCCCAAATCCGGGACAGGACATTCAATTTCAGATATGGGAGTCAGAAATACCTTCAACACCATTGAAAGCATGGGTATTATTTCCTGTAATTATGGTGATATTGATATTTTTTTTGGCACGCAACAGACAGAAAACAGAGAATTAGAATAATATTGATGCCCTAGGGATGTTTGCTTTGTATGATCCGTGGCACAGATAGAAGAAAGTGAGATCCCTTACGATTTTCTTCCTGAGGCAATAACTGCAGAGAACCCTGCAGCAGTTTTGCCAGCTCCAGCGAGATGGAAAGGCCAAGTCCCGTTCCGCCATATTGCCTGCTGATCTCAACCTCCACCTGCATAAAACGTTGAAATACAGCTTCTCTTTTATCTTCAGGGATACCTATTCCCGTATCCAGCACATGGAAAAGGATATTATCATTGATCTTTTCAACCGTGAGTGTTACCGATCCTTCGCGAGAAAATTTAAAGGCGTTGGAAAGGAGGTTGTTCAGGATCTGTTTTAATTTGGAAATATCCGTAAATACCTGCAGATCAGAAAGCTCACAATTGATGGTAAAACCAAGATTTCGTTCTGCGGCCATTGGTATGTAAATATCACGGATATCTTTCATAATATTTCCCATACTATCACCGGAAGGGTGGAGCTTCATGGTTCCGGATTCGATAAGGCTTACGTCAAGGATATCATTTACAATAGATAGTAATTGTTTGCTGCTGCTGATTACAGTGTTTGCAAATTTATTGCGTTGTTCTTCGGTGTACTGCTGATCCTTGAGGAGTTGCGAAAATCCTATGATACCATTCATTGGTGTTCTGATTTCATGGCTCATATTGGCGAGGAAGGCAGTTTTGAGTTTGTCGCTTTGTTCAGCCTTGTTTCTGGCATCTTTAAGATCTTCTATCAGCTGCCTTGTTTCGGTGATATCACGAACAATTGCCAGCGTGGAGGTGTCGGTAAGGTATATCATTCTGGCCTCAAAAGTCATTATAATACCACTATTGTTGAGCTGATAGGTATATTGCTGAATAGTTTTTGTTTCGAGCGTGTTTTTAATGCTTTGCAGAGTCAGTGCAGCAACATCATGGGGGAGCACAGTTGTAACAGGTTTATTAATAAACTCCTGTGGAGGCACATGAAGTTTCAGCAGGTGATTGGCATAGTAGTCGAGAATCACGCCATCTTCATTAAAAGTAAACATCAAATCGGGGAGGCACTTCAGAATAGCTGTATTTCTTGCATAAGCCTCCTGCATTGCCATATTTGCTTCGAGATACTTTTTGTTGGATTCTTCGAGCGCAGCATTTTTCTGCTTTAGCTCTTCGAGTTGTTTTTGCAGCTGAGGGTAATAGGTTTTCCTGGCAGAATCCTCTCCCAGACCTATAATCTTTTTCCGGATTTCCTCATTATTGTTTAGCGGCTTTTTCATAGAGAAGGGCAATATCATTATGTTCTGCAGGTCGTGGATTTGTAGCCAGACAAGGGTCGAGCATTGCTTTTTCAGCTAAAATATTTATTTGGTTATCAGTAAAATGCCATTTTTCTGTGGTTTGACAAAGGCCTGCATTGCAGCGGAAATTGTGTAGTGTCGATACCAGGGATTGTTTAATCTCTTGTGGTGTAAGTGTTTCCGTATCAATATTCAATGCCCGGGCAATATGGACATAGCGCTTTTCTGCGTATTCAAAATTATATTCTATTGCGTTTTCCAGAAGAATGGCAATTGTTTCTCCGTGAAAAGTATCAAACTGGCCACCAAGGCTATGTGCCATGGCATGCACTATCCCGAGGCTGGCGTTTGAGAATGCCAGCCCTGCCATTAAGGTAGCCGTAACAAGCGCTTCTCTGTATTTTAATTCCTGTGGAGAATTGAGGCACAAAAGAAGGTTTTCATATACAAGCTTAATGGCTTCAAGGGCATTGAGATCACTCAACCGGGAATTCCCATTGGATACGTAAGCTTCTATGCCATGCACAAGAGTATCAATCGCTGTACATGCAGTTAGATAATTGTCTTTTGTAGTGGTAACACGGGCATCGATAAGGGAAACATCAGGCACCAAAGCCTTTGAAATAATGGTTATTTTCCTTTTTTCAACCGTATTGTTGATAATCGTAAACTGTGAAATATCTGCGGCGCTTCCGGCAGTAGTGGGAACACAAATCAGAGGTGGTATAGGTACCGGAATCCGGTCGACGCCCTCATAGTCATTAATATGTCCACCATTACTCACAATTATGCCAATACCTTTAGCGCAATCCATAGGGCTGCCGCCACCTACGACAATAATAATATCACATTTTTCGCGCTTATAAACCTCCGCGCCGTTCATCACTTCATAATCTCTCGGATTGCTGGTGATATCGCTGAAAAGTGTATAATGGATATTGTGTTTTTGGAGCGATTGTTCAACAACAGCCGTCCACCCGGCATTAATAACCCCGGGGTCAGTAACGAGCAAAGCCCTTTGACAGGAAAAATTTCCGGCATACTGTCCTGCAACAGCAAGCGCCCCTTCACCAATAAGTACTTCGGGTGATAAAAACTTGCGTAACTCCATATCGAAGGCTAAAGATATTATTTTTTCTGATACAGAGAACGTTTGATTGTCTCAGAAAACCCGGTTTACTCCTTCACCTGCTTCATTTCCAGGAACAGCTCTTCAAGCTGAAGGTCGGAGATTGAGGCCGGGCTGTCGATCATCACATCTCTTCCGGAGTTGTTTTTCGGGAACGCGATAAAATCGCGGATAGAATCCTGACCACCGAACAGGGCACACCAGCGGTCGAAACCAAAGGCCACGCCACCGTGGGGAGGAGCACCATATTCAAAGGCGTTCAGCAGGAATCCGAACTGCTCCTGAGCCTCCTCATCGGTGAATCCCAGTGCTTTAAACATCTTCTTCTGAAGCTCTTTATCATGAATTCGAATCGAACCTCCGCCGATCTCCACTCCATTAATTACCATGTCGTAAGCATTGGCGCGAACTTTCCCGGGATCGGTTTCGAGCAGTGCTTCGTCTTCGGGTTTTGGTGAGGTGAAAGGATGATGCATGGCGTAAAAACGCTGCGAATCTTCATCCCACTCGAGCAGAGGAAAATCCACAACCCACAGCGGAGCAAACTTCTCCGGGTCGCGGAGATTCAGGCGCGAGCCCATCTCCAGACGTAGCTCACAAAGTGCTTTACGGGTGTGGTCGGTGTCGCCGGCAAGGATCAGCATCAGGTCGCCGGGTTTGGCTTCCATGCGCTCTGCCCAGGCCTTCAGGTCTTCCTGAGTGTAAAACTTATCTACCGACGACTTAAAACTACCGTCTTCATTGCATTTTACATACACAAGTCCTTTGGCACCAATCTGAGGTTTTTTTACAAAGTCGGTGAGTTTATCAAGTTCTTTGCGGGTATATTCCGCACATCCGGGGGCATTAATACCTACTACGAGTTCAGCGCTGTCGAATACTACGAAGCCTTTGTTTTGTGTAAGGTCATTAAGCTCTGAGAAAGGCATTCCAAAGCGAAGATCCGGTTTATCGGAGCCGTAATATTTCATGGCGTCAGCATAGGGCATGCGTTTAAATTCTCCCACTTCAACACCTTTTACCACGCGGAAAAGATGACCTGCAAGGCCTTCAAAAGCATTCAGCACATCTTCCTGCTCCACGAACGACATCTCACAGTCGATTTGTGTAAATTCCGGCTGACGGTCTGCGCGGAGATCCTCATCACGGAAGCACTTCACAATCTGGAAATAGCGGTCGTAACCGGCAACCATAAGCAGCTGCTTGAATGTCTGTGGCGACTGGGGCAGCGCATAGAACTGATTGGGGCTCATGCGGGAGGGAACCACAAAATCGCGGGCTCCTTCAGGGGTACTTTTGATAAGCACGGGAGTTTCAATCTCCATAAAACCCTGGTCGTTCATATATTTTCTGGTCTCGATGCTCATCTTGTGACGCAGTGCAAGGTTTTTGCGGTTTACGTCGCGGCGCAGGTCGAGATAGCGGTATTTCATTCTGAGCTCTTCGCCACCGTCGGTATCATCTTCGATGGTGAAAGGCGGAGTTTTTGATTGGTTAAGGATTTTGATTTCCTCCACGAGGATTTCAATTTCTCCGGTAGGGATATTTTTGTTCTTGTTGGAACGTTCTGCCACACTACCTTTGATTTGAATGACATATTCGCGGCCGAGGGCACGTGCTTTTTTACAGAGTTCCGCATTGGTTTCCATATTGAAAACGAGTTGAGTGATGCCATATCTGTCGCGCAGGTCGACGAAAGTCATTCCACCCAGGTCGCGGGATTTCCTCACCCATCCCGCAAGGGTAACATTTTCATTGATGTGTTCGATGCGGAGTTCTCCGCAGGTATGCGTACGTAACATATTATTCAGCTTTAATTTACGGTTGCGAAGGTAAAAAAAAGCCGTTAAAAACTATTTCGAGTTTGCAGGAATTGTAAAACAAAACACAGAGCCTTCGCCGGGGGTGCTCTCCACGGTAATTTTGCCGCCCATTACTTCCACATACTCCTTGCACATGGCAAGACCAAGACCGGTGCCTTTTTCGTTTTCTGTTCCGTTGGTATGGTAGTTACTGTCAATTTTAAAAAGGTCAGGGAGGACTTCCTCTTCTATACCCACCCCATTATCCATAATACACACACGTACAAAATCCTTTGATTTTGCTGCCTGTATGGAAATACTTCCTTCCCGCGGCGTGAATTTTACGGCGTTGTTGAAGAGGTTTAAAAGTGCATTTCGGTATAACTGCGGGTCGCAAAGGACGGTAAGATTTTTATCGATTAAATATTCAACGGTTAGCTGTTTCTCTTCAATTTTAGGTAAAAGAGTTTTTGCTACACGCTGCGTTTCATCAAAAAGATTAATATTTTCCGGATTATTGGAAATACCATTTCTTTGGGCAAGGGACCATTCCAGAAGATTCTCCAGCAGCTGCGATGTATTTAACACATTAAGCCGCAATTCACCAACAAGAGCTTTAAACTGCTCCTCAGAAAACTCAAAGGTCTCATCATCAAGAATTTCCAGGTAAGAGGTAATGGTGGAGAAAGGACTTTTTAAATCATGGGCAATAACAGAAAAGAGGCGATCCTTTGTTTGGTTGGCCTTTTTAAGCTCACGATTGCGAAGTTCCGTTAATGACTTTTGATGATCCAGATCAGCGATTGCCTTTTTAAGCTGCGATTCGATACGATGCTGTTTTTTGATGGTAAGAAAGAGGAATACACTTAAAGGAACAAGCACCACCAGTGATAAAATGAGTTGTATCAGTGCGCTTTTTTGCCGTTTGATAATTTCTGCGTTAAGCTCATTTTCATTTTTCAGACTCTCGTTTTCCTGTTCAGCCTTTTCTGTTTCATACTGCACTTTTAGCTCACTGATTTCTGTACTGTGGTTCATCTTGTAGGCGGAGTCAACAAGCTTATACAGCAGCTCGGAGTTGTCTTCCAAACCTTTTTGATCATTATAATAACCGGATAAAAACGCTTTGTATTTCAGTGCATTAATTTCAAAATCCAGGTATTTGGCTTCCCTTGCCATCATCAGTCCTTCATCAATATAAAACAGAGCCTGATCATATTGATTCATGTGGTAATAGATAATACCCAGATTAATGGTTACCGCAGTTTTTACAATGAAGTAGTTGGAGATATGCTGACTTCTTAAAACCTGAAGGTAGATCTCTTCTGCTTTTTTATATTGTTCCAGCGCTTCATAGCAGTTTCCAAGATTTAACATGGAGACCAGCCATGAATAAGTATTATTATTACGCAGTGCTATCTCTGCTGATTTGTGATAAAAGTATATCGCACTGTCCTGCATGTTAAAATGCACGCTGTATAATTGCCCCAGGTTATTATAGTAATGCATGTTCATTACTCCCTCGTCGTCGGATGGAATCGAAAGCCCTTTAAAGAAAGTTTCTCTGGCAGCTTCGGCAGCATTAATTCTGAAGTAGCAAACACCCAACTGGTTTAACAAATGTTTAATTCTGTCGGTTTTCCCGTGTCTGGCATTATAATCCATGACCTGTTGAAGCAATGTAATCGCCTCCTTATTTCTATTGTTATTACTATAGAAGCGAGCCATATCGGATAATATGCCTATGATAAGTGTACTATCCTGAGAAATTCTCGCATTCATCAGCGAAAGATCCAGGTAGTAATTTGTGGAGTCCGGGTCACCAAGATAATTCTTCAGGTCCGACCACGACTGATAGATTTCAGATTTGAGAAAGTATTGTGAATGATCTTCCGGAAGTGATTGTAAGGCTTTGTTATAATAAACGACAGTGCTGTCGTTCATCGACATTTTTTTAAAGTTTTTGGCAATTTTCAAATTAATGGAAGTGATCAGTGAATCGCTGCAATGCTTTTCAGCAATTATTGATGCCTCCTTCAGGATGCTGTCACGCTTCGATAATTCCTTTGCAGATAAGGACTCAGCCTCCTCTAAGAGTTTAATTACCTGTGTATTATAGTTTTCATCCTGTGAGAACAGCGAAACTGAAAACAGGATCAAAAACAAAATGAGTATTACCCGGGCCGGTTTATTTTTCATGCATTTATCTGATTAGGATATACACAAATATAATCAAAAAAATGCTTGCTTTCCCATAGGAAAGGTTATACTGATCGTATTTACTTTACCCTGCGCTGTAGGCGCAGCATAACCCTAAACTCAATACTTATCTCTCTCTTCCGCCTCTTCAACCAACTCCATTGCACCCCGGATCCAAACTCCTTTTGCTTTACGCAGGGTTTTCAATGCTTCCGCATACTCTTCCTGGTATTCAGCCGTTTTTCCACGATTGATGTGAATTAGCAGGAGGTATGTTGTAATGAAATCTTCACGTCCTTCGTGTGTATCCAGGTTTTGTGAATACTGGTGTAGCAGTACTTCCTGCTTATCTCTGAAAGCCTGTACGTTAAAATTGGGAGGCAACATGATGTCCATGCGAACACGAGTGTTGTCACTTATACAATCGGGAACAATCCTGTGATGTGGTTGTGCATCAATGGGTGCATGGAATAGGATGGTGCCATCTGTGATCTCCACGTATGGTGCGCTGAAACGTTGAGCTGATGCGCTCAGGGAGATGAGGAGGATTAGGGATATTAATATATTTTTCATGTCTTGCTGCTTTTCCGGTGCCTTCGGCTGTTTTTCCGGTGCCTTCGGCTGCGCTCAGGCACCTGGCGTTATCAAAATTTATTTGTTCATATTTCAAAGTACCAGGGTGCCCGAGCGGAACAGGTGCCCGGGCGGAACAGGTGCCCGAGCGGAACAGGTGCCCGAGCGAAGCCCTTTAGTTTAGCATTTTGTTTTTAATGGTTATTTTCGAATAGAAAAACAAACCGAAAAAGAGAATGGGTGAACTATCGAGCGAAGTAAATTCATGATTTATCCCTCGAATTAGTCCCACTCTCTTTCCTGTTGAAAGCGCCAATTAGAATCATAAGTGTAAGGACTTATTAAAGGATTTAGCAAGATCAACAATTTCGGTTTATCAAACTATTAAACACAAAATTATGAAAAGAAGCTGGTTTATCGGAATTGACATCTCAAAGAAAACATTAGATGTGGCTATTTATGATCCTAAACTGAAAAAATGTAGAATACATTTTAAAGTTGAGAACAGTCCAAAGGGTTTTCGAGAAATGGTTAAAACACTTAAAGGTGAGTGTGTTAAGATTGATGAGGCATTTTTATGCATGGAGTACTGTGGCGTATATGGGTTAGAAATTGGTTTTTTTCTTGATGGAAAAATTGATTACTGTTTTTGCGCTCCTTTACAGATAAAAAGGAGTCTTGGAATATCAAGAGGCAAGAATGATAAACTTGATGCGATGAAGATTGCACGGTTCTGTTATCTGCTGCGAGAAGAACTTGAACCGGCGACTATGCCAAACGAATTAATGCTGAGTCTCAAGGCTTTGATGGCAGAAAGAAGTAGATTGATTAAAGTACAAACAATGGATAAAACAGTATTAAGTGAGTTACAAAGCACGTTACCAGAGAGTAGTATCAAGCGAGCTCAGCAACGTTTAATAGCTGTAAAGGCAGATATCAGAGCCATTGAAAAAGAGATTGTTTCTTTAATCGGGCAAGATCCGGAATTACAGAAAACCTACAAGCTGCTTACAAGTATTGTTGGAATATCAGTCGTAAATGCTACGATGATGATACTGTTAACCAATAACTTCAAAGGGATAACAGATGCCAGGGCATTTGCTTGTTACTGTGGGATAGCGCCGTTTGAACATACGTCAGGAACGAGTATAAAGGGTAAAACAAAGGTTAGCAAAATGGGTAACAGACCAATGAAAGCAATGCTGTCAAACTCTGCAAGATCTGCTATAGTTCACGATCCAGAGCTGCGAATATACTATAAACGCAAACGAGAGGAAGGCAAGTCACACGGTACGGTAATGAATGCCGTAAAATTTAAAATCATTACAAGAGCATACGCGGTAATAAATAGAGGAAC
>PKSY01000290.1:8985-11785 GCA_002869405.1 Marinilabiliales bacterium | reverse complement strand
TCTTTCAGGATGGTTTCATATAGCTCTCCAAAGGCATGTTTGTCTTTGGTGGTATTAAAATCTATCTCGTTGAGCTTGTTTAGCACCTTTCTGATATTGGTACCGCTCTTCATGTAGTTGTTATTGCCTTCAAACACCTCCCTGAGAATGAGCGCACGTTTGTACTTCAAATCTTCGGTCGGCACCAATTGTATATTCTTCAGGGTTTTGAAAAGCCTGTTATCCACAAAGTTTTGCAGTTCATCACCGGTAATTCCTTCATCATCGCCTGCCCATGCGTCCCAGTGCAGTTCATCCGGAATGGGACTCACATAGGAGTCGTCCATCAGTTCCAGCTCTTTATCTTTATCGGAGAAAATTTTGAAGAAAAGCATCCATCCCAGCTGCTCAATGCGCTGCGCATCACCGTTAAGACCTGTATCGGTCCACATTATCTTTCGGATGCTATCCAGTATTCCTTTTAGGTTTGCCACTTTTTTTCTTATTTATTTCAACTAATATTTTTTCTACCCAACCTTCTACCCAACTTTACACCCAACCGGTTGGGTAACAATAGTCTTTTCAAATTTACGCTCCTCTGTAAAGTTCCTGTTCCAGCTCTTTCACGGCGTCAAGGTAGTTGGCTTTGCTGCCAAACTGATTAACAATCTCCATGGGAGACCCCAGTTCCGTAAGTGGTTTTACTTTGAGGATATCCATGCTCTCGATGTTGATAACGCCTTCATCGGAGTATTTCTCCAACAGGCTCTCCAGCACTTTCCGGGCCTCCTCGCCATATTTGGTAAAATAATCCCGTTTCTTCACATTGTTGGCACGCTCTTGTCTGGTCAATGGTGGCTGGTCGTACGCCACATGGCAGATCAGGTCGAAGAGATCCACCTCACGGTTTACGGCATCACGAAGTGCATCCACCAATACACCCTGTTCTTCAAGTTCCTTTATAATCACCTCTTTTTTGTCAGTGCTTTTCCATCTGTTCAGGAAATCATCCAAAGAGGCATATTGTCCTTTTATCAACTCCCTGGTATGGTCTTTCAGGCTGGTGGTGATAGGCTTTCCGTCATTATCAAAATACATTTCACGGCTAATAAGTACTGAGACATCCACGCCATTCACATAGACTTTCCTTCTCTGTTCCTGAATATTCTCTGTACCCGGCTGCTGTTCCTGTTCAGGGTAGCGAATTTCCGGTTCCATTTCAATCTCTTCACCGGAAATTTCGTCAATAACAGGATCGGTATTGGCTTCCTCCTCATCAACAATACCGCTTAAGTCAGTATCTTCAGAAACCGGCTTTATACGAATGGGATCGCCATCAAATTCCGGATCTGCAAACAGATCTGTCACATTTCTAAAATCGAGAATTGTAAAATAAAGCTTTCCAAACTCTTCGTTGATGCGTGTTCCCCTGCCCACTATCTGCTTGAACTTGGTCATGGACCGAATCTCACTATCGAGCACAATGATTTTACAGGTTTGAGCATCCACGCCGGTGGTCATCAGTTCGGAGGTTGTTGCTATCACAGGATAACGCTCTTCCGGATTGATAAAATTATCGAGTTCGCGCTTTCCCTCTTCATTATCACCGGTAATACGCATGATATACTTATGATTCACAGAAGCCAGGTCGCTGTTGAGGTTCATCAAAGCGCTTCGCATGCGTTCCGCATGGTCGATATCGGTACAGAAGACGATAGTTTTGGCGAAGCGGTCGTATCCGCTCATAAACTCAGAGAGTTTCTTTGCCACAATCATCGTCCTTTCGTCAATAATCAGTGTACGATCAAAGTCACGTCTGTTGTACACACGGTCTTCCACCTCATAACCATCTTTATCAAGTTTACCTCTCTCCGGTCGCCATCCCTCGGCATCCACACTTAGGTTGACCCGTACTACACGGTAGGGTGCCAGAAACCCATCATCGATACCTTGTTTTAAAGAATAGGTATACACCGGTTCACCAAAATACTCAATATTAGAAACCTCATCCGTCTCTTTTGGAGTAGCAGTAAGACCAATATGAGTAGCCTTTTTAAAGTAGTTGAGAATTTCCCGCCATGCACTATCTTCTTTAGCACTACCACGATGACACTCGTCGATAACGATGAGGTCGAAAAACTCAGGAGAGAACTGTTTGTATGCATTGGCATGTTCATCCGCACCAGAGAGTCCCTGATACAATGCCAGAAATACCTCGTAGCTTTTATCAATCATGCGATGCTTCACCACTGTCATTTTATCCTTAAAATGCTTAAAGTCACCACGTCTGGTCTGATCGATGAGCGCATTACGATCTGCAAGAAAGAGGATTCGTTTCTTTGCACCGCTCTTCCACAGTCTATGAATAATCTGGAACGCAGTATATGTCTTACCTGTACCTGTTGCCATCACCAGTATGATACGATTTTGGCCTTTGGCAATGGCCTCCATGGTTCTGTTAATTGCATTTTGCTGGTAGTATCTTGGTGTTCTGCCACTTCCATCGAAAAAATAATCCTGTTCAACTACCTTTACAGCTTCCGGAGTTTCAATACCTTTAAACAGTTTATACCTTTTCCATAGCTCATCGGGTGAGGGAAAGCTTTCGATATCAAGCTCCGTTTCAATTATACCGGTAGAAACCGTTTTATCATGAAAGAGAAATCCATCACCATTGCTACTGAATACAAAAGGGATATCGAGGATTCGGGCGTACTCCAGTGCCTGTTGCATTCCTGCGCCAATAGAATGTTTGTTATCTTTGGCCTCAACAATTGCGATAGGGATATTGGGTTTGTAATAAAGAATATAATCTGCTCTT
>PKSY01000290.1:0-8970 GCA_002869405.1 Marinilabiliales bacterium | reverse complement strand
GCTCCCCTGGTAGTCATCTTGCCTCGGACATAAATTTTACCAGCCGTAAAAGATACCTCTTCAAGCAGTTGTGTATGAGTATTCCACCCAGCCTTTTTTATGGCAGGTGTAATAAACTTGGTGCAAATGTCTCTTTCGGAAAGACTTTTCTTTTCTAACATAGTTTCAATGGTCTGAGTACAAAGATAGCTTTTATTGAATTTGAGCACAAAAAAAATATTGCCAATAAATTCATAAATCCACCAAGGATTAATAGGAGTGCATTTCCCTACCATTAAAATATGATCTTGCCGGATTGTGATCCAGACGAATAGATCTTGAACATCGTCTGGTATATAGCTTTAACGGAGAAGACCTTTTGATTTATAGCTGTCGGTTTCATTATGATATTATATAACCGATCAGGCACAATGGACAAACGAGGATCCGATTGAACACCGAACAGAGGAACAGATGAACAGAGGAATATCGAACACCGAATTGATGAACAAGGAATACTGAATTTGAGGACGCGGAGTTTTCCCCCTAACCCCCAAGGGGGAACAGAGGACACAGAGTTTTACCCTAAACCCCAAGGGGGAACTGAGGACGCGGAGGCCAAAATTGTAAACGGATAGACAGAGAAACAATATAGAAACACAAAAGACCCGCCCAGAAGAGCAAAACTCATACCTTGGATGGATTTGCGGGGGGCTATTCACCTCCAAACCCGAAAGGAGAATTATAGCTGTCAGGTTTTGCAATCGTTTGCGTAATTATTCCTGCCAAAACATTGCTATTCAACGGTTTTGATTTGCTATTTTTGAACTTATTCCGAGCGTTGAAAAAACTATCGGAGGGTTTTAAGGTTTTACTATTAAAACAATAAGTTCATGAATCAGGATATATTAAAAAACAGATTATCAACACTCTGGAATGAGCTCTACGAGGAGCAACATTCACATCTCCTTGAGAATTTTATCGACGACCTGAATAATTTTAAAGATTACAATGCCATCAAACCTATTGATGAGGGATGGTATAAAGATGCGATTGTATATTCACTGTATGTGGATCTCTTTAATGGCACTTTTAAGGGGCTCATTCAAAAGCTGGATTATCTGGAAAGTCTGGGTGTCAATTGTATCTGGCTGTTGCCGGTACTTGAGTCGCCAATGCGTGATGCGGGTTTTGATATTTCTGATTACCGTGCGGTGCGCAAATCACTGCTGGGGCTTCCTGATTCTGCTCCCGGCGAAGAGGCGGAACGTCTCTTCAAACAGTTCCTCGATGAGGCTCACAAACGAAATATGAAGGTAATCTTTGATATTGCCATGAATCACTGTTCTGATGAGCATCCCTGGTTTCTTGATGCAAAAAGCAGCAAAGACTCCCCTTACCGCGACTATTTCATCTGGAATGACGATGAAAACAAATATACTGACGCACGTCTTTTATTTAAAGGTATGTGCCCTTCCAACTGGGAAAAGTGCGGTGAACAGTATTTCTTCCATCGTTTCTTTGAATTCCAGCCTGATCTGAACTACCGCAACCCGAAGGTCCTTGTGGAGATGTGTCAGAACCTGCTCTACTGGGTGTCGCAGGATGTGGACGGTTTCCGTGCCGATGCAATCCCATACCTCTGGAAAGAGGAAGGTACCGACTGTGAGAATCTGCCACAAACGCATACTATCGTTAAATTCGTTAAAACAGTGCTGGATTTTGTTCGTCCAAACACACTGCTTCTTGCCGAGGCTTGTCAAAAGCCCGTGGAGGTGGTAAAATATATCGGTTCGGGGGAAGAGTGCAATGCAGGATACCATTTCCCGCTGATGCCAATGATTTACAAATCAATAGCCGTCGGTTCGCGTGAGCCGGTAAAACACACATTGAGTACTGATGTAACACCTGCCATCTCTTCTGACAGCCAGTGGTTTACTTTCCTGCGCTGCCACGATGAGCTGAGTCTTGAACTGGTATATGTTTCTGAAGAGGACCGGAAACTGATTCATGAGAGCTACTGCCATAACGAAATGTGGGATTTCCGTCTTGGAGAGGGCATCTCTGCCCGGCTTTCAGAACTTATGGAGCGTAATCCCGATAAAATTGCGTTGGCATTCTCCATCATGCTGACCTTGCCGGGAACGCCCATCATTTATTACGGCGACGAGTTTGCCAAGCTCAACGACGAAAGTTATTACAAGGAACAGATTGAATTCACGGGTAAGGATGATACACGCTTCCTGGTGCGTGGTGAAGTGGACTGGAATAAGGTCGCCGATGACCTTCGCAATCCGGAAACACTGAGCTATCAGGTATTTAAAAAGCTGTCGAAGATGATCGGGGTACGCAAGAGTTTTAAAGCTTTCGGTCGCGGGGATATGGAGTGGATAGATATTAAAGATGCCAATGGCAATGTTATACCGGAGGTTATGGCCTATGCCCGTGTTTACGACCACGACCATTTTGTTATTATCCATAACCTTTCAGATAAAGACATTTTTATTCCTGAGGATGCCTTTAAAATCTGTGCCGGCAAAGAAGACCGCCTGGGCCAGCCATGTCCCGACAGCACAGACAATGGCATCACATTAAAACCATATTCGTACTACTGGATTTAAACCTGTGTTTACATGCATATTCCGGTGTACAGTTATTATTAAGCATTAGAAAACAACACTTATGAATAAACATAATTTCAAAGCAGTGATATTTGACCTCGACGGGGTCATCACACAAACAGCAAAAGTTCATTCGCAGGCATGGAAAGAGATGTTCGACGAATTCCTGCAGGCCTATTCGGCACAGGAGAATGTCCCTTTCCGCGAATTCACACATGAAGACGACTACCTTCCATTTGTAGACGGGAAACCCAGATATAAAGGTGTAGCCTCATTTCTGGAGTCGAGAAACATCAACCTGCCATTTGGCTCACCCGAGGACACTCCCGATATGTTTACCGCATGCGGTCTGGGCAACAGAAAAAACGAGAAGTTTAACGAGATCATTGCTACTGATGGTGTTGAGGTTTTTCCAAGCTCCGTAGCACTCATAAAACAGCTTCAGGAAGAAGGAATCCGTATTGCAGTGGCCACATCCTCAAAAAACTGTGATGCCGTGCTTCAGGCTACCGGACTGACAGGCATTTTTGAAGCTCAGATTGACGGGATTTACAGTGCTGCAAACAACCTTAGCGGCAAGCCGGATCCGGATATCTTTACAACAGCAGCGGACAAAATCGGCGTACCTTACGATCAGGCAATAGTAGTAGAAGATGCTGTTTCGGGTGTTATGGCCGGAAAAAGAGGAAACTTCGGTCTTGTGCTCGGCGTGGCTCGTGAAGATAATGCAGAAGAGCTTGAAAAAAATGGCGCTGATATCGTAGTTGAAGACCTCGGCGATATTACGCTTGAAGATATTGACATGTGGTTCGAAGAAGGCCTGGCAGAGGATGGATGGAACATCACCTACCAGGAGTACGAACCGGAAAAAGAGAAAACCAGAGAGGCTCTCCTAACTGTTGGTAATGGTTTCTTCGGAACCCGTGGCGCTATGGAAGAGTGTCTCGCCTCAGAAAAGCACTATCCGGGAACTTATGTCGCCGGATTATACAACCGCCTTACCTCTAAAGTCGGTGACCGTGACATTGAAAATGAAGACTTTGTAAACATCCCCGACTGGACATCCACAACATTCAAAATTAATGATGGCGAGTGGTTTGATCCCGATACCTGGAAGATAGAATTCTTTCAGCGAAACCTGGACATGGGTTCCGGAGAGATGACCCGGGATATTCTTGCAACCGATTCCGAAGGCAACACGGTTCTCATCGAGTCGGCACGTTTTGCCAGCATGAAAAACATGCATCTCGGAGGGCTGAACTACAACATCACTCCCATGAACTTCGGTGGTAAAATTACCGTGAAGTCAGGTATCAACGGTGATATTATCAACGACGGCGTGAAACGCTACAGAGATCTGAACCAGCAACATCTGGAATCGGATCTGGAGCAGGCAACAGACGACGCACTGCTGGTACAGGTTCGCACTACACAGTCGGATGTGAATGTTGCCGTTGCTGTACGTTTCCCTGACAATACGCCTCACCGCACGGAGATCTCAAAAGGAAAAGCTTATGCTTTCTGGGATCTGAACCTGGAAGCTGAAGAGACCTGGGAGCTGGAAAAGATAGCTTCTATCTACACTTCCAAGGAGAATAAGGATGACTTTGCTGCTTCAGCGATGAGTGCAGTAAAAGAGGCTGATTCCTATTTTACCGGTGCCACAGAGAGCATGCTTGCCTGGAGTGAAATCTGGGATGCTGCCGACATGGAGATTGAAGGCGACAGAGAAGCACAGAAGCTCCTGCGCCTGCACATCTATCATCTTATGTGTTCATTCTCACCACATAACGCCAAACTTGATGCAAGTATCACTGCGCGCGGACTTCACGGCGAAGCCTATCGTGGTCATATTTTCTGGGACGAGCTATATATCCTTCCATGGTATTGCAAAACATTCCCCGAAGCGGCAAAAGCAATGCTGATGTATCGGTACCGTCGCCTCGACAAGGCACGTGAATATGCCAATATCCATGGTTTTGAAGGCGCAATGTTCCCCTGGCAAAGTGGATCCGATGGTCGCGAGGAGACGCAGGTAGTTCACCTCAACCCTGTTTCAGGAAAATGGGGCGACGACTATAGCTCATTACAACGCCATGTCTCACTGGCAGTGGCCTTCAATGTCTACACCTATTTCCATCTCACCAATGATGTTGAATTCATGAATAGCTATGGGCTTGAGATGCTGCTGGAAATATCCCGTTTCTGGGTTTCAAAAGCAAAAAAAGATGCTGAAGACCGATATAGCATAGACGGAGTAATGGGTCCTGATGAGTTTCATGAAAAGCTCCCCGGAGACAACAAAGGCGGACTTAAAGATAATGCATATACCAATATTATGACCGCCTGGCTTCTGGAAGAGATTGAAGCATTAAAAAATAACGAAAACATTGATTTCTCTAATGTTTGCAACACATTGAAAGTGTCAGACCAAGAGCTTGAAAAGTGGGCAGACGTGGCTGGAAAGCTAAATCTGGTAATCTCAGAAGAGGGTGTAATCTCACAGTTTGACGGATATTTCGATCTTAAAGAACTCGATTGGGATGATTACCGCAAACGCTATGGTAACATTCACCGTATGGACCGCATTCTCAAATCCGAAGGGCTTAGTCCTGACAACTTTAAGGTTGCCAAGCAGGCAGATACGCTTATGACTTTCTATAATCTCAACAATGAAACTGTTTCGCGGATCATCAATGATTTGGGTTACGAAGTTCCTGAGGATTACATTGACCGCAACCTGGATTATTACCTCGGACGCACCAGTCACGGAAGTACTTTAAGCCGTGTGGTGCATGCATATCTGGCCAGAATAATTGGTCGCAACGAGCTCAGCTGGGAATTATATCTCGATGCGCTACGCAGTGATTTTGTCGATATCCAGGGTGGCACAACTGCGGAAGGAATTCATGCAGGAGTGATGGCCGGAACCATTGAGATTGCCCATAAAGCATTTGCAGGTCTTGACCTTCGTGGTGAGGAGATTGTGTTTGAACCATCAATGCCAAAACACTGGAGAAAAATGACTTTCAGTTTTAAATTCCGAGGAGAGAGATATGAAGCTGTTGTTGAAGATGGTAAAGCATCATTAAATAAATTGCAAATAAACTAACAACTTGTATAATTATGTTGAGTGACGTTTTATTAATTGAGGATAAGCACCAGGAGGCTGCCCGGAAAATTTATGAGCGAATTGAAAAAGTGCGAAACGGACGCTTTGTGGTTGCTATTTCCGGAGAGAGTGGGTCAGGAAAGACGGAACTCTCACACTGTTTGGCGAACATTTACAAAAAAGCGGGGCTAAAAGCCAAGCCAATGCACACCGACAATTACTATATGAGCCTTCCGGAAGAGCGGAATCAGTGGCGTGAGGCACATGGCAGGGAGAGCATTGGAGATACTGAGTATGACTGGGATGTGATAAACAAAAATGTTGCAGATTTTCGTGCCGGCAAAGTAACTGAAATGCCTTGCGTAGATATTGTAACCGATCAGGTGGACAGGCTTATCACCGACTTTGCAAAAGTTGAAGTACTGATTCTTGATGGACTTTACGCGGTAAAAACCAAAGATGTGGATATGCGGGTGTTTATTGATATCACCTATGAGCAGACAAAGAAGGCTCAGCTGCGACGCGGCAAGGAGGCACAGACGCCATTCCGTACAATGGTTCTGGAGCGTGAACACGAGGTTGTTACAAGCCTCAGAAAAATGGGCGATCTTTTTGTCACGCGCAGTTATGAAGTATATGCAAAGGAGGAATACCTGAAATAAAGGAACTATAACAACCCCATCTATAGTGACAGGCCCTGCTGCGAGAAATTGCAGTGGGGTCTTGTTTTTCCTGAATTCCGCTCGGGGACACACAAATCAGAATTCAAATAATTCAGGACAGTACCCACCCCAGCACCAACAGTTGTCAATTTCTTTGTGCCCTATGTGTTTCTTTGCGCCCTTTGTGTCCCAATTCCAAAAGTTCTCTTAATTTTGCACACTGATAATAGACGGGACAGAAGAATGAGGACGAAAATAGCTATATATCAATTATTTCCACGGCTCTTTGGCAATGAAAACACGAATCTTGTACCTTATGGATCCAAAGATCAAAACGGCTGCGGAACCTTTTCATCTATAAATAATAATGCACTAAAATCAATTGCCTCGCTGGGCATCACACATATCTGGTATACCGGTATCCCTGAACATGCTACCACCACCGATTATAGTTCTTATGGCATCTCACCAGACAACGCCTGCGTGGTGAAAGGACGTGCCGGATCTCCATATGCCGTAAAAGATTATTACGACGTAAATCCTGATCTGGCAAATAACCCTGAAAACAGGATTGAGGAGTTTAAAGCGCTGGTGAAAAGAACACATGAACATGGAATGAAGGTAATCACTGACTTTGTACCCAACCATGTGGCAAGAAATTACCATTCTGACAATATCCCTGAGGGAATCATGCAATTGGGTCAAACCGATGACCCTTCAGAGGCTTTTCTTCCGGATAATAATTTCTACTATATCCCCGGCAAGCGGTTTATTGTGCCTGATGATGCTGCAGAGCGATGCAAAGGATACATAGATTTTCTTAAGACCAGGCCATACTATGAATATCCGGCGAAAGCCAGTGGTAACGACTGCTTCACCCCTTCCCCTTCCATCAACGACTGGTATGAGACAGCAAAGCTGAATTATGGCGTGGATTTCGGTTTTCATGCGGAGAAGCACTTCTCTCCCATTCCCGACACCTGGCATAAAATGCGCGATATTCTCCAATTCTGGTGTGATATGGGTGTTGACGGATTCCGTTGCGATATGGCTGAAATGGTGCCTGTGGAATTCTGGAACTGGGTGGTTCCCCGCATAAAGGCATGTAATCCGGGAATCATTTTCATTGCTGAAATTTATAATCCGGCATTATATACTAAATTTATCCATGAAGGACATTTTGATTACCTGTATGATAAAGTAGGGTTGTATGATACGCTGCGCAACATCACCGAGGGGAAAGGATCTGTGAACGATATCACAGGAGTATGGCAACACCTGAACGGTCTGGATGAATATATGCTCCGCTTTATGGAAAACCATGATGAACAGCGCATCGCATCAAATCAATTTGCTCTTTTGCCGGAAAAAGGATTGCCGGCAATGGCAGTATCAGCCTTGATGCATCAGGGTCCTATAATGATTTACAATGGTCAGGAGCTGGGTGAGCAAGGCGACAGGATGGCCGGATTCAGCGGCAACGACGGCAGAACAACCATCTTCGATTACTGGAACATGCCGGAAGTACAACGTTGGAATAATGGTGGCAAGTTTAATGAAACCAATCTCACTAAAGCTCAGAAGAAACTCCGGAAATCCTATGCTGATCTTCTCAACTATTGCCGGGCGAGTAGTGCTGTCTCAAATGGCAAATTCTACGATCTTATGTGGGTTAACACACACCTGGAAGATCAAAAGGTGTATGCATTCCTGCGTCATGATGACAATGAGAAAGTGTTGCTGGTAGCATCTTTCAACAACCTCCCCCAGAAAATCCATATTAACCTTACAGATCACGTGTTGGAATCACTTGACATGAAAGAGGAAAAGCATATTGAGGTAAGCGAGCAGATTCCAACCAATTCGGAAGAGGGGACTCTTGTTGCAAAATCCCCGGACGGGTTTAAGATTCCTGTGAGTGTGGATGGGTTTGGGTACAGGGTTTTCAGGTTTTAATTTTTATCCACGGATTTCACGGATAAAAACGGGCGATTATCGCAAGCGATTATTATTATTCGAGCCGCAATGAATCGACGGCTCTCCGGGACTGTACATACAAACAACCTTTACTTTATTACAAATATCTTTCAAAACAACCCCTACTTTGTTACAAAAAAAGACGCCAACCAACTGATTAACAATAATATAACACTCTACATACACCGAGCCGCGATGAATCGACGGCTCTCCCGTCCTGCTTTTACCATATTTTATTAAACCCTTTGCGGATCTCTGTGCCTTCTTCGTGGCTCTCTGCGAAATAATTATTCCCAATTGCTGTCATTATTCGGAACTTCAGAGACACACGGCGGTGTGTCTCTACCGGGTCTAACTTTCCCGGTAAAATAATTCTATAATCCTTTATTTCTATATTTGTAAAAACACAAAACAAATGAAAATCTTCACTACCATAACCTTGCTGTTGGTATCAATCTTTATTCACGCACAATCCAAATCCCCGGACCAGTTCCTCGATCAATGGCACCGTGATGCCGCCAACGCCGACACAGCCTATTTCCAGAAAATTGCCGACAATGGCATATACCTCGGCACCGACAAAACCGAGCGCTGGACCAAAGAGGAGTTTTGGCAGTTT
>PKSY01000289.1 GCA_002869405.1 Marinilabiliales bacterium | reverse complement strand
CTTTACTTTTCGGGAACAATGAATGATGGAATTTGAGGATAGTATCAGTCCTACATGGTTTATGGATTGGTTTTCCTCACCGAAGAATGCAAGATCCCCGGGAATACTCTCCTCAACAAAATCAACTCCGGCACCTATTTCGGCCTGCTGCCAGGCATCACGTGGTAACTCAATACCTGACATCCTGAAAACTACTTGTATAAAACCACTGCAGTCCATCCCGAATGGCGTCTTTCCTCCCCACAAATATGGAGTGTTCAAAAACCGGAATGCATTTGCAATAAGAAATTCGGCAGCACTTTCAGTTTGGTATTCCAATAGCTTTCCGGTAATTTTTTGTTGCCAGCCCTCCAGTTCAAAATGCGCATCACGGATGTTGTATAACCTTGATCCGGGAGGTATTAACATGGTTGATAATGACTCTTTGCCGGAAAGAACGGAAACCCAGTCGCTACTGATATGCGTATTATTTCCTAAAACTTCTTCAGGGTTTTCAGCCGATAGCTTCCGTATATGAGCACTTAGCACAAAACCTTCATATTGATCCGGATAGCATTCAACTTTGCTCCATTCCCCTTTTTCTTCTCCCACCAAAACTATTTCGCCAAATAGTAACTGGTTAATCATTTCCGAACGGTGATCTGGAGTTTTGCGTTGTGCTGATGCGCCTGTGTTTATTATTCCGATAGTCATTCTCAGTGCTTATTGTTTCTTGTTGGGGTTAACTTCTTTTATGTACATTTGTTTTAACAACACGACAAATATAGTATTTTCAATATTTCTGGTATATGCAATCAATTATCGAATGGTTTAATCATAATGGACGGTGGATACACCGCATCCTCTGGTTTGTTTTTAGCGTTGCACTTATTGTGATTCTTTATCCCCGTGAAGGGAAATTTAAATATGACTTTCAACAGGGAAGACCATGGCTTCATGAAGACCTTATTGCTCCCTTTGATTTTCCGATTTATAAATCAAGCACAGAACTGGAACTGGAAAAGGATAACCTGCTTAAGACTTTCCAGCCGGTCTTTCAGCTTGACCAGCAGATTACAGAATCTGTGAAAACTAAATTTGAATCACGATTACGGGAAAAGATAGAATCAGATTATGCGACTCTTCAGAAAGCACAGAAGGAATACTGGCAATCATATTATTCAACAGTGCTGGATAGTATATATTCTGTTGGAATTATTGAAGTTGCAGATATTGTTACAGGTGATAAGTTTTCGGGGAATGTATTGTTCAAAAAGGGTAAAGACGCTGAAACCCGACCTCTCAAATCTTTCTATACGGTTCGTACTGCGCGTGATTACATATACTCATCTGTCGATGTTCCGGACAGTAGTGGTTTGCTTACATCATTATTGGTAGATGTACTGCAGCAAAATGTATTATTCGATGAAGATGCCACTGCCGGTATAATGAATGATGAGCTCGAAAAAATCTCACCAACGCGTGGTATGGTGCAAAAAGGTGAGCGTATTATTTCCCGCGGAGACCTTGTTACTGCCCAACGGTACATTATCCTTAGCTCCCTGAAAACAGAGACAGAGAAGCAGTCTGCAACACGTGTTGATCAGAACTGGATTCTGGGAGGCCAGATTCTCCTTGCTTTAGTGGCAATGTTCGCATTTACACTTTTCCTGTTCTTCTTTCGGAAGGAAGTATTTTTTGGACGGCGCGATTTTGTCCTTGTATTAAGCACAATATTATTTATGATTGCTATAACCTCGGTTGTGGTTAATCTGAATTCCGAGTACCTGTTTCTTGTGCCTGTTTGCCTTGTTCCTGTCCTGATCAGGGTCTTTTATGATCATAACCTGGCACTATTCAGCCTTTTCATTTTTCTGATCATAACAGGTTTTCTGGTGCCCAACAGCTTTGAGTTTATTTTCCTTCAGCTAATTACAGGTATTATTACCATTATAACCATTGTAAATCTTCAACGCAGGTCACAGTTCTTCTTTACATCATTAATGGTTGCAGTGACATACTCTGTAATTTATCTGGCATTGCAAATGAGTCAGGATGTAGCTTTTGCCGAGCTTGATTATACTATTTTTGTGCAATTTCTGATAAATGGTATTCTGCTGTTGCTGGCATTTCCAATCATATATCTGTATGAAAAACTGTTCCGGAAGGTTACGGATGTTACCCTTATGGAGCTCTCCGATACAAATAACCGGTTATTACGAATGCTTGCCAATGAGGCACCGGGCACTTTTCAGCACAGCATTATGGTTGCAAATCTTGCTGAAGAAGCTGTCAGAACTATTGGTGGTGATCCGCTTCTTGTAAGAACCGGAGCATTATATCATGATATAGGAAAGATTGACAACCCTCAGTACTTTACGGAAAATCAAGTTGGGGATGTAAGCCCTCATGAAGAGTTAAGTAATGAGGAGAGTGCCAGGATTATAAAAAATCATGTGCTTCACGGCGTAGATCGTGCCAGAAGATATAAATTGCCCGATCAGATTATCGATTTTATCAGAACACATCACGGAACAGGCAAAATAGGCTATTTCTTTGCTATGGCTCAGAAAGATGTTTCAGATACACCTGTGGATGAACGACTTTATACCTACCCGGGCCCTGAACCGTTTTCAAAGGAAACCTGCGTGCTCATGATGTCTGATGCAGTGGAAGCTGCTTCCCGTTCTTTAAAAGCTCCTTCTGAATCTAATATTAATGAGCTTGTTGATAAGATTGTAAATAACCAGATCCAACTGAAACAATTTGAAAATGCTGATATTACATTTAAGGATATATCATCTGTAAAGGAGGTACTGAAAAGAAGGCTGAAGAATATGTACCATGTGAGGATTGATTATCCGGCTGAAGCACTTAAATAAGCTTTTTTTGCCGTCTCCAGATAGTAGGTCGCTTCCGGACCCAGATTGAAAATGAGGTCGAGAATGCTAAGATCAGCAATGAAACCATGTTTCTCTTCAAAAACCTGATGATAGGGTAGGGCATTTAAAACATTTGTAACCTGATTACTGTTTTTGGGTGTGAAATAGTTACGCAAATCGATTCCTTCACCTTTATAATATTCTTTAATGTATTCATTTTGAAATTGTATTTCCAGTAATGTGAAAATACCTTGCAAACAGGCTTCATTATATTGATAAAGGTACTTGCGCTCTGTTTGGATTAATGCTTCAATTTCTGCTTCATAGTGAATGAAAAACGGAGAGTTCTGATAGGCTGCTTTAATAGTCCTCCAGTGTGTGCGTTGCCAGGGCTCATGATCTGACAACAGCATGCGATGCATAGATGTGTGATTTCCATCCTGCTTTTTTACGGGAACAGAGATGGGTTTTCTTCCTGCGGCAGTGTAAATCTCGTATCGGTTTCTATAAGTCTGCTTAATATAGTTTTCACCAAGGTCAGTAAAAACATTTTCCGCCAACAGCATACGAATTACATAGCTTATTGGCGGAAATGCTGACGATGAAAATATTGTTTTCATAGATGCGTTCAATGACGAATGGCAAAAATACTTAATTATCTGCATTCCTCATTGCGTGCGCTGAAAACAAACTATTTTTTTAGTAATGTCTTGTTTATAATTTCTTCAAAAGTAGCCTTTGGAAGTGCTCCTGTTGCCATCTGCGGTTTTTCATTCATAGGAACAAGCAGAATCGCCGGAATACTCCTGATGTTAAAAATCCTGGCAACCTCTTTCTCTTCATCTGTATCTATTTTATAGATATAGATTTCACCCTTATATTCTTCAGCAAGTTCATCCATAATAGGTGCAATCATTTTACAGGGACGGCACCAGTCTGCATAAAAGTCAATCATACATGGAATATCACCTTTGTAAACCCACTCGTCCGGGTTCTTCTCATAATCCCATACTAATTCTTTAAACTGTTCTGTCGTAAGATGAATGACTTTGCCGTCATGCTTTTTCGGTGGTACTTCTTCCGGAGTTCCGTCTGTAATTGCCATGGTTAATAATGGAATGCTGAATATCATTGCCATTACAAGTGTGAATGCTTTTTTCATTGATCTATTCATTATATTAATATATTTAATTTTCTAGATGTTTAAGCGCCATGTTTTATCTTCACCCTATATTTATTTCATTTTATCGGATTAATAGTTTGCCTGTGATTTCTTTTTCTGAACCTTTAACTTTAACAAGATAAATACCGGCTTTGAGATTAGAAACAGACAAAGTTGCATTTTGTTGAGTGGCCGCAAAGTTAAAAGAAGTTAATGCACCTGTAATGTCAATAAGGTCAATTTGTTCTATATTTCCTGCAGATGCCGGGGCTTCAATGGTAATATTGTTTGTGGCTGGTTGCGGGAAAATTAACAATTTCATATTCCTGTCAGCCTCATCAATGCCAACCATGCTTCTCCGGAATGAAGCCTCAAATCCGTCAGCATTGTATAACCCATTGGTAACAAACAGGATAAATGCCTGGTTTGTGCCGGCATTCACATCAACATCTGTTAAGCTAATGGGGCCTGTGAAGTTTTCAATGGTTTGGTTAGTAGCCGGGTCGAGGATTTCAATTCGGTCGTTTTCATCTGCAAGTTCAATATAATTGAAATGAAGGAAGAGGTTGTCCCAACCACCAACATCTTTAATCCAGTATCGGCATAAATCGTTGCCGGTGTAGAGTTTTTCAGCTGAGCCGTCAGATACAATGCCGTTTTCTTCCGATATGGAAGTCATTCCACTGCAGTATACCGGAAGGTTTGTTGAATAGCTGAGTTTCCATCCCGGTGCATTAAGCGCTCCGGTAGTAAAATAAATATAAGCCGAATCACCTGATGTTGTAACTGCCGGAGGCATAGTTGACCCCGAAAACTCACCAAGTAGGGTAGCATTGTTATTGCCTCCATCGTAAATCTGAATCGCAGCATCCTCAGCGACATCAAATTGTGAAAATGATATGGTTATGGATGAAATGCTGTCGTAATTTTCATTGCCGGGAGCCAGAATCCATTCGTTTACTATATTCTGATCATAATTGTACGGGCCACTGCCGTCAGTAAGTGTACCATTCATATAGTTGATATGATTGCATTCCGGTAACGTATATGGATAATCATATAGATTGGTGTCGGGATACATATTTGTGATAACCTCCTGCCCATAATTGAAATTTGATCCCGGAGTAAGATCATCGAGGTAAAAATATCCGTCGTAGGATCCGCCCCAGCCCCAGTTAAAATGGAAATAATCTTCGGTTTCATAGCCGTCGCAAACAAAAGCATGACCATAAATTCCGATGGTAGTATCTGATGTCCATCCGGCATAATACATCGGCCGCTGGTGATTCAGGTTACTAAGTACGATGGAATCCCAGTCAAGGGTCGTGCTGTCGCGGAAAATATATTGTGTTTCGGGGACATACTTAAAATATGTTCTCAGAACGTACGCTGCAGAATGATTATACATTCCCGAGCCTCCCGGGCCATACTGCATGTCAACACCAACACCGGCATGAAATAGTAACTCTGCCACAGCAAGGTTATAATTTGTGAGATTATCTTCCATAGCATCCCAGAGGTAGGTGGTATTTTCATAGTCTGCGCTTATAGTACCGTATTCAGGATGAAGGTAGGAGTAACTCCCGGTGCCGGTTTGTGGCCAACGGTAATAGTTCATCAGCTGACCCATGGCTGTGGCAACACATCCGGCGTAACATCTTCCGTCAGGACCGTCCGGGTCTTCGGGACACATGCTGTTGTAGTACCTGTTCTGATTCCATGTGGTTGTTAACATTGGTTCCAGCGATCTGTAATCTTTGTTTGGAAACTCTCCTGCCAGGAGATTATCCCACCATTCATTTACTTTGGGGTCTGGAGATAAACCATTATCCCGTAAATGTTCAATACCATTTTCGCAGGTTTTAAGCCATGATTTCAGTGCTTCAGGTTTTGTGTTTTCCGGCCCTGCCGACTGGTATCCGTAGCCTAAAACAGGCATAACTCTTTTATCAGCACTGACAATAATAAAACCTGAATCATTAAAATAGTGAATATAAAAAGCAGGCACTCCATTTACCTGGGAAGTCTCTGTGTCAGTGAAAAAAACTTCTGCAGGAGCTTTTGCCGGATTCTGGATGTGACGCATTTTCATAAACTGCGTCGCAACCTTCTGTGACTCATATATATTGACAAACTGAGCGTTTGCAAAAAATGGTAATAACAGGATAATTAGTAAGATTCTTTTCATAGCCGGAGTTTTTAATCATTGGTAAAGATATGAAAAGGAAATAAAAAAATAGCGTTCCCGAATGAGAACGCTATTATATATAAAGGTGAAAAAATGTTATTCCACAATAATCTTTTTAGCTGCTGCGCCTTCGCTGCTGAGCAGACGGAGGAAATAAACTCCTTTTGCAAACTTCGAAACATCAACAGTATTTGTATAGTTACCTGTGAAGCTATCGATTTTGTTGCTGTACATCGCTTTCCCTGAGGGAGAGATGATCTCAACAATAAGATTCTCGGCCTTGTTGGTTTCAAATGAGATTGAAATCTCATCATTTGCAGGGTTAGGATAGAGGTTGAATTCGTTGAAAGCCTCTTCGAGCTCAATACCAACATTTCCTGTTTCCCAGTGTGCAGACCAGCCCGGAGCCTGATCGAAGTTATCAGAACGCCAGACAATATACATCTGTCCGCTTGGAGCAACTACAGGATCCGGAATTTCATTTCCTGACAGACTTGCAAGCAGTGCGGAAGAGCCCAGATCGTAAATTTCGAGGTAATCATTCTCATCTGCAGTCTCAAAGGTGTCGAAAATCAGTGTCAGATCAGCTGCCCATGTTGGAGTGATTTTGAAACGACACAGTGAACCGGGAGCATAGTTTTTGTCTCCGCTGCCATCATCAAGACTTCCTGTGGGCTCTGTGTATGTTACTGTTCCTGAGCACCATTCATGAATGTCAGCAGTATATCTTAAAACAAATCCTTCATCATTTCCTGAACCATCAGTTTCAAAAACTACAAGCATCATATTTCCGGTGCTGGTAACAGATGAAGTGCTGCTTCCGCCATAGAATTCTGCAAGCATTGGAGCAGAATTATCTTCTCCGTCATATACTCTGATTACATCCGAAGCATCTACCATAAACTCATCAAAATAGAGAGTGATATCTTCTACAGAATCATTTTCAGTTTGAGGAGCTATCAGGAAGCTGGCAGAATTATTATCGATGTAGTTTTCCAGTGGACCTGAGCCATCGGTGAAGCGACCTACTTTGTTTGAAAGAGTGATCAGACCAGTGGCATGGTTAGGATAGGTTTCTGTAGGGATAAAGTTTTTAACAATAGCATGGTTAAGCGTGTATCCTCCGGCATCAGTACTGGCAAAGTAACCGTTTCCGTAACCGCCCCATCCGAAATTGAAGTGGAAAGTATATGCGCTTCCGCTGTAGTTATATCCGTCAACAACAAATGCGTGTCCGTAACTTGGAGGTTCAGTGCCTGAGTGATACATTGGGTATCCGTTGTCAAGCTGACCTACCAGAATTGTTTCCCAGGCTGAATTACTCATTCCTGATTTGGCCTGATAGATTGCATCATTATAACGGAGGTAGTTATCAAGAGCTGCAGGTACGTCAGGGCTGTAAGCGCCGGATCCGTCGGGACCATAGTTCATATGAACAGCGATACCACACTGGTACTGCAGTTCAGCTATTGCTTTAATTGCATCTTCACTGCTGTTGCTGCCTACGTTGTCGAGCATTGCTCCCCAGTTATAATAGGTGTCTTCAAAATTTGCTTCCAGAACGCCGTATGGATATTGATAATACTGACGGAAACCTTCGCCATGATCAGGGTACTGCCAGTAATACATAATCATCGACATGGCAGTAGCAACACAACCTGCATAAGTATGTCCGTTTGCAGGGCTGTCTTCATCTTCCGGAGAATAATAGTTGTATGGCCAGTCCTGATTCCAGGTTGCTGAAACCAAAACAGGTACGTCTTTGGCGTCTTTGGCATCAAGTAAAGATTCATAATCATCTGTGGAGTAAGTATTCCAGAGATTCATGATGTCAAAATCTGCTTCGATAGCATTGTCCTGAAGATATTCAATATTGTTAACGTATTCAGAAATAAACCATTCAAAATGTGCTTCTTTATTGGCAGGGTAGGAACCTTCCCAGGAATAACCGATAACAGGAGTCATTGCATCTTCAGCAGAAACAATAATATATCCGTTTTCCATGTTGAATACGTAAAGTGCTACTTCGCCATTACGGTACTCTTTAATGAGTTCAGTGAAAACTATGTCATTATAGTTTAATTCACCATTAAATAAATTGAATTGCTGATAATAATAATTTCGTGCAACTAATTCGGCATCCTGAGGGCTTACTTTAGCCGCAAACAGATTTAAACCCATTGTTGCAATGAAAAGTAGTAGTAACAATTTTTTCATAATATGCCTGATTGATTTTTGTTCGCGCAAATATAGTAAAGTTTAGGCATTAATCTATTTGTTTTAGTTAATGCCTTTATCTAACACGTATTTGCGTGAATCTGTTATTGAATGTTTTAACAATTTACTCTTTACCTTTTATAAGAACCTGAATTATACCTTAAAGTTTACCGGACATATAAATTCCAGCGCTTTTTTAACAATAGTAAAACTCTTTTCTATGTGAATAGTGAAATCTTAATACCTTTGCCATACACAAAATCAAATGCAAAAATGGCTGTTTTAATAAGAAATATTAAATCGCTGATTCAGGTCGACAGAAAAGAGAAAGCCTTCCTGGCCGGTGATGAAATGAAAGATATACCAACCATTGATAATGCCTGGCTTTTGCTGGATAACGAACGGATTCATTCGTATGGTTCAATGGAAAAATTTCCGGAAACGGAACAATTTGATAATCTCTAAACTGTTGATGCATCAGGTTGTCTGGTAATGCCTGCTTTCTGCGACTCCCATACGCATCTGGTCTTTCCAAATACTCGGGAAGTTG
>PKSY01000194.1 GCA_002869405.1 Marinilabiliales bacterium | reverse complement strand
GATGTGCGTTTTTCAAATGATAAAAGAAATTATAAAACAAATTTTGGAGCAAGCATAAACAGAGGTGGCCGAAAGATATATGCTCCTGGTTATTATCTTCATCTTGAGCCGGGTAAGTCTTTTATTGGAGGAGGAATCTATATGCCCCCGCCTCCTGTACTAAAAGCAATCAGAGATGAAATATATTACAATAGTAAGGAGTTTCTTGAAATTATTGAAGCACCTGAATTTGTCGCAAAACTGAAACTTATGGATGTGGATAAACTAAAACTCGCGCCACAGGGATTTCCTAAGGATTTTGAACATATTGATCTGCTGAAATATAAGCACTATGCAGTAGGATTCTCTGTTTCAGACGAACAGGTACTTAATCCGGATTTTAAGAATCTGTTTTTGGATGTTATACGGCAGGTGTTTACTCTAAACAGGTTTTTATACCGTGCCATGGATAACATGGAGTCATGATAAAGAAAAACGCTGCAACCAAATGGCTGCAGCGTTTTTTTATGCTGATTCTGTTAGCTTACTTTGCGTAATTTACAGCCCTGGTTTCACGAATGACCGTGATTTTAATCTGTCCCGGATAAGTCATTTCATCCTGAATCTTTTTACTCAATTCAAAAGAGAGTTGTTGTGCTTCAGTATCTGAGATCTTATCTGCACCAACAATAACCCTGAGTTCACGACCTGCCTGTATGGCATAAGTCTTCACAACACCGGGGTAGGAGAGCGCCAGCTCTTCAAGGTGATTTAGCCTTTCGATGTATGCTTCCACAACTTCACGTCGCGCTCCGGGACGAGCACCTGAGATGGCATCACAAACCTGTACGATAGGAGCTATAAGGCTTTCCATCTCAATCTCATCGTGGTGTGCTCCGATAGCATTTGCGATTTCCGGCTTCTCTTTGTATTTCTCAGCAAGTTTTGCCCCTAACAGTGCATGAGGAAGTTCAGAGTCCATATCCGAAACTTTACCAATATCATGAAGCAATCCTGCGCGCTTGGCTTTCTTGGTGTTCAGACCCAGTTCTGCCGCCATAGTGGCGCAAAGGTTGGCAACCTCACGGCTGTGCTGAAGCAGATTCTGTCCATAACTGGAACGATAACGCATTCTGCCGATTAAACGAACAAGCTCATGATGCAAACCATGAATACCAAGGTCTATACATGTTTTCTTTCCGGTTTCAATAATCTCCTGGTCTATCTGCTTTGTGGTTTTCGAAACCACCTCCTCGATACGTGCAGGATGAATACGTCCGTCTGTTACAAGTTTGTGTAACGACAGTCTTGCAATCTCTCTGCGCACCGGGTCAAACCCTGAAAGAATAATAGTGTCAGGTGAGTCATCAATAATAATCTCAACGCCTGTCAACGATTCCAGGGCTCTGATATTACGACCTTCACGGCCAATGATACGACCCTTGATTTCGTCATTTTCAAGGTGAAATACAGAAACACTGTTTTCTATGGCCTGCTCGGCAGCAGTACGTTGAATAGTTTCAATTACTATCTTTTTCGCATCTCTGTTTGCAGTCATCTTAGCCTCTTCCACAATATCCTTAATATGTGCCATTGCTTCAGTCTGGGCTTCGTTCTTTAGGCTTTCAATTAATTGTTCTTTTGCTTCATCAGCAGACATTCCTGAGAGAGCTTCCAGCCTCTCAACCTCTTTATCGTGAACTTTCTGTAACTCTTCCTGCTTCTTAGATACGAGTTCCAGCTGCTGAGAAAGGTTGCTTTTTATGGTATTAACTTCTTTCTGTTTTTTCTGGAATTCGTCCATCTTCTGATTATACACCTGCTCTCTTTGCTTCAGTCTGTTTTCAGCTTTGTTAAGGACGGCATTTTTCTCGTTAATTGATTTTTCGTGGTCTGCTTTTAATTGTAAAAATTTCTCTTTAGCCTGAAGGATCTTCTCCTTTTTAATGATTTCACCTTTCTCTTTCGCTTCATCTAAGAGTACCTGACTTTTTTTCTCCAGGGCTTTTCTGAGAAAGGTTGTTGATGCCAGAACCCCAATGAAAATCCCTGCGGCTCCTGCAATAATATAAAATAGTATATCCATTATAAGTTGTTTTTTGGGCCAGGTAAAAAAAGAAAAACCCGCACGATTCCGGAGCTATTGAAACCCCTATAATACACGTATAGGGACACCGGATCTTTCGAACGTCCACCGTTGCCGAAGCAAACCCTGTGAAGGGTTGAGGCCTGTCCTACGAACCACTGAGTTATGCCCTAATGAACATAATGTTGAGTTTCAAAACTGTTGAATCTGTGCGGGTATATTTTTATGCAAAGAACGTAATCATGCTTTTCTCTAAAGAGTTAACAAGCTATCAATATAAAGTAAATCGTCTGTAATTCGTTTATTATCACTCATATTCCCACTTTCAAGCTTTTCAAGCAGTGTGCTGTATTGCAATATTGCCATTGCCAGTAAATCCTGCTTGTCTTTGAAAGCATACCTCTCTGAATACTCCTGTACCATTGTGTTGATCTTGCCTACTGCGTTTTCAACCAGTGTCTTATCCTCCGGTTTTACTTTTATCGCATATAGGCGGTCAGCGATCGATACATTTACATTCAGTTCGTTTTTCAAAGTTATTCTTTATTATGATAGTTATTTCCTAATAGTTTCAAACAATGATCAATTTCCCGCACCAGTTTTTCTATGTCTTCCCGTTTATGGGTTGACAGGTTTTTACCTATGCCTGGTGATTGACTATAAATTGATTTATCGTTGTTTTTTATTTCTAATTCATTTTCAAGCTGCCTTATTCTTGCCTTCAACTCCAGAATCGCTTTCTCCTGCGTTTGTATTGTTGCGGCCTGCTCTTCATATCTCTCCTTTAAGGCCTTGATCTTACCAACAATACGTTTTAATAACGCCTTTTGTTCATCCATTGCTGCAATTATATGGCATAACCGTACAAAAGTAATGGTTCCTGCTTTCTATTCCAAATTTATTCTTTTTACCGATATGTAGGGTAACGTTTGTGGTTTTTTTGCATAAAACAAAAAATATATTGTCCTATGAACGAGAATTTTCTTGCTTTTATATGGAAATACCGCATCTATCAGCAGCCGCTTTTTACAACTGATGGAAAGCAAATTGATGTGCTCTCTCCCGGAATGGAAAACCCGGATTCAGGCCCCGATTTCTTCAATGCCCGGCTTAGAATAGATACTATGATCTGGGTGGGGAATGTGGAAATCCATAATAAAGCTTCTGATTGGTATCTTCACAATCATCAGTCTGACCCAGCATTTAACAATACCGTACTGCACGTGGTTTACGACAGTAATAGTCCGGTGACCACCAATGTGGGGTTTATTGTTCCACAACTGGAATTAAAACAGTTTCTCACCCGGGAGCCCGTTGCTTCTTACCAACGTATGATGGAGACTCTGCACTGGATTCCCTGTGAGGCAGAATTGAATCAAACTGATTCTCTTATAGTGGAAAAGATGCTGGAGCGTTCATTGGTGGAACGACTGGAAGAGAAAACTGCTTACATCCGGGAATTACTGCAACGGTGGAATGGCGACTGGATGCAGGTCTTTTTTATTGTGCTCGCCAAAGCTTTCGGCGCCCGCGTTAATGCCTCTGCTTTTGAGCTTATGGCTCAGGCTACTCCTGTAAGTCTGGTGTTGAAAAATGCTGATAACCTCAATACTCTAGAGGCTCTGCTTTTCGGGCAGGCAGGGCTTTTATCCGAACAGTTTGAAGATCCCTATCCTCAGAATCTGCTTCGTGAATACAGATACCTGAAACATAAGTATAACCTGCATACAATACCCTATTCTTGCTGGAAGTTTATGCGTATAAGGCCTTCCGGCTTCCCGACTGTAAGAATCTCTCAGCTCGCTGCATTTTACCATAAAAATTATCGCCACCTGTCATCATTTTTAAATGCTCCGGTTTATGATCAGCTTCTGCAGGCATTTGATATACATGCCTCGCAATATTGGGATGACCATCTCAGGTTCGATCAGAATTCTGTCTGCCTGTCAAAGAATTTAGGTGCCGATGCCATAAATGGGTTGATAATTAATGCAGTTGCGAATCTTTCTTTTTGCTACCTGAAGGATTTTTCGCACGAAAAGGCTGCAATGATACCTGATCTTCTTTATGATATGCCTCCTGAAAATAACAATGTGATTCGGAAATGGAATAAAATTGCAGGAAAGATTCATAGCGCAGGGCACTCCCAGGCAGTACTTCACCTTAAAAAAAATTATTGTGAGCAAAAAAAATGTTTGAACTGTTTAATAGGACATGCTGTTATTAGAGATATCTGATACTATTTGACTATTTTTACAAAAAATACTCCGTGAGAAGAAACCTCTACAATACTCGCCTTTTTATGGCCATGCTCTTCATCTTACTGGTGATAGCGATTGGTATAACAGGGTATCATTTTATTGAAGGGTATCAGTTTGTTGATGCGCTCTATATGACTATGATTACAATCTCTACCGTAGGATTCCGGGAAGTTCAGCCTTTATCTGCCGGAGGAAAAATTTTTACGGTGTTCCTTGTTATGATCAGTCTTGGTACAGTGGCATATGCCGTTACTGTGGTTTCTACCCATTTTGTGGAAGCTCAGATGAGGTATTTTTTAAAAGGAACAAGGGAACGAAAAATCTCCAAACGCATGAAAAATCACGTTATTATCTGTGGCTTTGGCCGAAACGGGCTGCAGTCTGCAAGAGAATTATCTCTTAGAAGCGAGCCATGTGTAATTATTGATAAAAATCAGGATATCTCTGAACAGCTAAAAGAGATGGAAAATGTAAGCGTTATTATTGGTGATGCTACCGAGGATGAGGTCTTAATACGTGCAGGTATTAAAAATGCAAGTGCACTTATTACAACTCTGCCCATTGATGCTGATAACCTTTATATCACTCTTACCTCAAGGTTTATGAACCCTGAGCTTAAAATTATCAGCCGTGCATCTTCTGAAGCATCAGAACGGAAATTGCAGATGGCCGGTGTTGATAGCGTTGTGATGCCGGAAAAGGTTGGTGGCAGCCATATGGCGCGTCTGGTCGCCCGACCCGATGTGGTGGAATTCCTCGAACATCTCTCCTATAAAGGTGAGAATCCTACCAACATAGAGGAAATCAATTGTGATGATCTTCCTGAAAATATGGAAGCAAAAACAATATATGAGATAGGAATCCGTCGTGAAACAGGTGCGAATATCATAGGTTATAAAGCACCCGATGGAAGCTATATTCTTAACCCCAGCCCCGATTCAAAAGTGATTCCCGGAAGCAAAATATTTGTCCTGGGCACTAAAGAGCAGATAGATGCCATGAAATCAATCTTAAAAAAGGGCTGATAAGTCTTCTAATTAACAGCAGGTTGTTTTATCTGCTTTTTTTTGTCAAATTTGTCAGGAAAATCAAAAACCGCAAATTATGGCAAATCCCAACCTTTCTGATCGTGGTGGCTTTGGAAGCAAATTTGGAATTATTGCTGCTGCAGCAGGTAGTGCAATTGGATTAGGGAATATCTGGCGTTTCCCGTATGTCGCCGGTCAGAATGGTGGTGGCGCTTTTCTGCTTATCAACCTGGCATGCATCGTCCTTATTGGTATCTCATTAATGTTGTCGGAATTTGTGATCGGGCGCCGTGCGCAACGAAACGCTTATGGGAGTTTTAAGAAGATAGCCCCCGGTACTCCTTGGTATCTCGTAGGGTTTATGGGTGTCGTGGCAGCTTTCGTTATCCTGTCGTTTTACTCTACTGTGGCAGGATGGACCATGGAATATGTTTATCAATCCTTCGCGAACGGATTTGCAGGAAAGTCTCCTGATGGGCTGAAATTTATGTTTGAAGAGTTTATGGGCGACTCATGGCGAGCCGTGATTTGGCAGGTCGTATTTATGATTCTTACAGCCGGAATTGTGCTCGCCGGAGTAAAAAAAGGAATCGAGAAATATGCAAAACTACTTATGCCGATTCTTCTGGTGCTGATATTGATTCTTTGTATAAGGGCAATAACACTTCCCGGTGCAGTTGATGGTCTGGAATTTCTGTTTAAGCCTGACTTTTCTAAAGTAAATGGCCGCGTAATCCTTGAGGCTCTCGGGCAGGCATTCTTCTCCCTGTCTATTGGTATGGGCGCACTTATTACATACGGCTCATATATCAGTAAAAAGGATAACCTAACCTCTTCGGCTGTTATTGTCTCTTTCGCAGATACTCTCATCGCAATATTGGCAGGTGTAGCAATTTTCCCTGCAGTGTTTGCTTTCGGTATTAACCCGGCGGAGGGTCCTGAACTGGTGTTTATTACGCTTCCCAATATCTTTCTGCAAATGCCCGGAGGATACTACTTCTCCATCTTCTTTTTTGTATTACTGGCAGTGGCCGCATTAACTTCATCCATATCGGTGCTGGAGGTTGTAGTGGCTTATTTTGTGGAAGAAACAGGTCTGAGCAGAAAGAACGCAACATGGATAGCCGCTGTTTCCATCACAGCTATCGGAGTGCTGTGCACCCTGTCGCAGGGACTCGTGCCATGGCTTAATATCGGCGGTATGAACCTCTTTGATATTATGGATTTCTCAAGCGCTAAGATTTTGCTCCCGTTTGGCGGATTTTTGATCGTGCTTTTTATCGGCTGGGTTATGAAACCTGCCGATGTGAGAGCAGAAATCTCCAACGATGGCAAACTGAAACTACCACTATTTAAAGTGTATCTTATTATTGTGAGATTTGTGGCACCCGTAGCTATAGCACTTGTTTTCCTCTATAGTATCGGCGTTATCGGATAATTATTCACGAACCCGTACAGGAATATCCTCATCAGGGTGCGCTTTTCTGAAACTCTTCCAGTATTGTTGCAAGGTTTGCTTCATATCCCTGTGAAGCATTAATATACCAAACAGGTTTGGCAGTGCCATGAAAACAATGGCAATTCCTGAGAATGTCCAGATCAGCGTTGTGTCAATAAATGAAGCCAGGAAGAAAAGAATTACATAAACAATTCTGTAGTACATTACATATTTAACGCCCCAAAGATACGTTACTGCCCTTCCTCCATAGTATGACCAGCTGATTGCTGTTGAGAAAGCGAAAAGTAATAGCCCGATGGAAACAATGTATTTACCCCATTCTCCAAAGAAGCTTTTTGTGAATGCAACGGTGGTTAACGGAGCACTGTGCAACAGGGATTTCCCATCAATACGAAATTCCGGGTTTGATCTGTCCAAACCACCCTCCGTGATTTTTACAGGCCCTGTATATGGTTTGTAATCGAGATAAAAAACTACGTCTTCTGCCAGGCTTCTTGCATGAATAATCGATGGTTGATCTTCAACTTTCCCATCAGTAATATTCAGTGTACCGTTAAACAATGGCAGCGACTCTTTATTTCTTAAATGGAGAATCAATGCTTGTTTATCTGCAGCATCAGTTTCATCATAATGACCGGCAAGTATCTCCATGTCAGTCATTTGGAACGTATTATCATATTTTTCTTTCCAAACGCCACTGCTTAGCAGTACTAATCCGGTAAGAGTGCAAATAATGATGGTGTCGATAAATGGCTCCAGAAGTGCTACAAGGCCTTCAGAAACCGGCTCTTTCGTGCGGGCAGCAGCGTGAGCAATAGCTGCAGAACCCTGACCGGCCTCGTTGCTGTATAATCCGCGGTTTACCCCACGGTTAAATGCAAAGGCAAATCCAGCCCCCAGGAAACCTCCTGTGGCGGCAGTGCCTGTGAAAACATCAGTAATGATTGCGCCCAGTGATGGAATAATATTCTGGTAATTGGTGATAATTACTGCCAGTGCTCCAATAACATATATCAATGCCATGCTGGGAACCAGCTTCTCCGTAACCTTGGCAATACGCTTTATGCCTCCGATAATTACAAACGCCAGCAATACAGCCAATATCGCCCCGGTAATTATATGTTTTACCCCAAATGTGGCATACACGGCATTTGAAATACTGTTAATCTGCGGTAAGCTTCCTGTTCCGAAGGTGCAGACAATTGTTGCGATGGAGAAAATTGCAGCCAGCCACGGCATCTTAAGCTTATTCTTCATATAATACATCGGTCCGCCCGATACTGAGCCGTCTTTGGCAAACTCCCGGTATTTGTGCGACAGCGTTACCTCCACAAACTTGGTACACATGCCTATGGCAGCAGTTACTATCATCCAGAAAATGGCTGCCGGACCTCCAAGATGTATCGCTAAGGCCACACCGGCAATATTTCCTGTTCCCACAGTTCCTGATAATGCCGTGGTGAGCGCCTGAAAGTGACTTGTGTCACCCGAATCTCCTTCATGGTCGTATCTGCCACGAACAATTCTTGTGGCATGTCCCATAAACCTGAATTGAGGAAAACCCAGATAAATGGTGAAAAATAAACCTGTGCCCAATAATAAAAATACAAACCATTGTGAACCGCCTAAATAGCCGTCTATGGTTACCAGAAAATCATTTAATTGCTGCATGTGGTGTGTTTAGTGTAGTGGTTCCTTTTGCTGAAAATCTTTGCTTTCAGGCTCAAATGTATGAAAAATGAAAAAAATCCCGCATTGCATGGGTTAGTTTTTTCGGTTTCTGACATTAAACAATGTAAAAACCACTTTATAATGAAAAAACTTTTCGCTTTTAGCCGCCGCGACAGAAATGGCTTGATGGTACTGATTATCATAATAATTGTCGGCGCAGGATGCTCATTCCTTTATTCAAAAACAAGCCTTAATGAGAGAAAACTACAGGAAGAATTTATCCGTCAATCTTCAAAGTTTATTGCCGAATTACATGTTGTTGAAATTTCTGCGGAAGCATCAGGCCGGGCAGAAATTTCTGAAGAAAGAATTCATCAGTCCGGTCTCACTGAAATTTCATATGAACAATATTCGCAGAAAGAAACCAAAGATTCAATCCCGGTAGTTGACCTTAACAAAGCTGACAGTGCGGAACTGACATTGTTACCGGGAATAGGTC
>PKSY01000193.1 GCA_002869405.1 Marinilabiliales bacterium | reverse complement strand
TCATCACCTGTTCAGGCATTACGTGATGAAGCCGGACGATGCGATGGTTTTGAAAACCTCTTTATCGCCGGTGAAGGTAGCGGATATGCCGGAGGAATCATGTCTTCGGCAGCGGATGGGATAAAAATAGCGTTGGGAATTATTGACCATGGCAGTTAATATAAATTTGCCTCATCAACGGATAATAAATATCTTTACAAAAAAAACATGCGAATAACACCCTTCGAATCTAATGTAATTAAATCAAAAGCTTTTGAAGTATGGGGAGATGATATTTCTATCATTCTCTTTGGCTCCAGAGTTGACGATGAAAAAAAAGGAGGCGACATTGACCTGTATATTGAAATCCCTAAAAGCATGAGTCCCAAGGTGATTATGAAAAAAAAAGCATTGTTTTTAACTCTTCTACAACTAAATCTGGGAAATCAAAAAATTGATTTGGTAATTAAGAGCCGTAATAGTCCTATTAATCAAATAATGAATACAGCAAAACAAACCGGGATAGCATTATGATAAAAAATGAAATTCAGGATAAATTAACGCAGATATTTGAAATATCCGATACGCATATTTCGAGGATGCTATATGCCAAAACCAAGGTCGACAGATTTCTCCCTTTATCACAAGAATCTTACAACAACTTAAGTGACGATAACATTGGATTCCTCGATCAATTTATTTTCCGGTTCTCCAAGTTACAGGACTTAATGGGAACACGATTATTCCCAACTATCCTTGATCTTCTTGCTGAACCCATATCAAGTATTGCATTTATTGACATTCTTAACAAATTGGAAAAGCTGGAAATTATCCCATCATCAAAGCAATGGCTTGTATTAAGAAATATTAGAAATGAAATTTCTCATGAATATCCATCCTCATTTGATGAACAAATTGAAGGAATGAATATGCTTTTTGAAAGTCTTCCGGAAATGATTCAAATCATAGAAAATTGTAAAGCTGTTTTTGACAAATATCGCTATTAGCAGATAATAATGGATCATCAGGAAATACTACTCTCGCTTGTTAAAACCAAGATGCCATTTGGCAAATATGCCGGTCGCAAGCTATGTGATCTGCCGGTGAGTTATCTGGAGTGGTTCAACAGGAAAGGCTTCCCGGAAGGCAAACTTGGAATGCAGCTCCGTACCATTCATGAGATTAAGATAAATGGTCTGGAGTACTTGCTTGTACCGTTAAAAAACGGCAATTAGAAATAGATTTCACCATTACCACTCTTTTTATATCTTTGCAGAGAAATTAAACAAACAGCATTGCACTTTGAACGGTTTGCGTAATAACACCTCACTTCTCATCCGGCAAGCCGTTATTATCCATTGAAAAATATTAAATGACATTTAAAGACTTAAATCTCATCCCGTCAATTCTTGATGCTTTGGAGGATGAAAACTATATCGAACCCACAGCTATTCAGGCGAAAGCAATCCCTGTAGCATTAAAAGGACAAGACATTTTAGCCAGCGCACAAACCGGAACAGGTAAAACTGCAGCGTTCGCAATACCAATATTACAGCACCTTTCAGAAAACAGTCATTCTAAAAAAGGAAAACGAAAAATCACCACATTGGTGGTCACCCCTACCCGGGAGTTGGCAATACAGATTAGTGACAGCTTTTCTACTTACGGGAAATATACAAAATTAAAAAACACAGTTGTATATGGTGGTGTTAACCAAAACCCTCAAAAAGAAGCACTTCAACGCGGTGTAGATATCCTCATTGCCACACCGGGCCGACTTCTCGACCTTATGCAACAAGGGTTTATATCACTCGAAGATATTCGCTATTTTGTACTTGACGAGGCTGACAGAATGCTTGACATGGGATTTATCCCGGATGTGAAGCGGATTATTGCCAAGCTACCAAAGAAAAGACAATCACTGTTTTTCTCCGCAACAATGCCTCAAAACATTGTTGAGCTTTCCAGACAGATTCTCTTTCGCCCTGAAAAGATTGCCGTAGATCCGGTGTCTTCCACAGCCGATACTATTCAACAGTATTTATATTATACGAACAAGGAAACAAAAAAGGACCTTCTGATTCATATTCTTAAGGACCAGGAAATAGATCAGGTTTTATTGTTTTCAAGGACAAAACACGGCGCAGATCGAATAGCAAGGAATCTGAAAAAAAAGAGCATATCATGTGCTGCAATTCATGGTGATAAATCACAGAATCAGCGTCAGAAAGCATTAAATGATTTTAAATCAGGAAACGTACGCGTACTGGTAGCAACAGATATTGCAGCCAGGGGAATCGACATTGATAAGCTGAAGTATGTAATTAACCATGATATTCCAAATGAGTCGGAGGTATATGTGCACCGTATTGGCCGATGCGGACGAGCCGGCGATGAGGGTATTTCTATTTCTATGTGCGAACCGGAAGAAAACGGCTTCGTAAAAGCAATAGAAAGACTTATTAATCAGCGTATTGAGGTCATCCAGGACAACCCGTTCCCTCAGACTGACAAGCCTATGAATGCGTCAGAGAAGAAAGAGTTTGAGAAAGAAAAACAAAGGCGCAAGCAGGAGTTTTTCGCTGCACGAAAAAGGAACAACTCCGTGAGAACCGGAAAACCCAGAAGAAGATAATTCAATTCATTATAATATTCGCGAAGATGTTGTTGGCCGTGGCGACTTGACAACCATTATCCTGCTTACAGAGGATGAGTTATTTGACAGATTGTGAACAATCCCTGCAGGGCTCTCTATAAGATAATCCTCGCTAACGGAATATGTTTCATCGCCAACACGCACATCTACAATACCTTCAAGGATATAGAAAAACACATTCACAGGAGTGATATGAGGTTTCAGCGCTTCACCGGGCTGAAGCCTTATATGCATCACCTGTGCATTTTCATAATCATATATTTTCCGCACATCAACATTATGGGGCGTTTTCAAAACTTCCTGATCTTTCCAGTTTATTATTTTCATTGCATTGTGTTTTTAAACAGCTAATATAATGAATATCTAAAATGGGAAAAAAAAGCCCGAAAGCACTCTTCCGGGCAAAAACCAAATCTCAAAGTTCAATAAATCAGGTAAAAATAATTTGAGTATTCTCACCACCGCACATAGCGTAAAAATCCCCAACTGTTAACACGCCGGATACATCATCAAGGAGATCTTCCTTTTTAAGTTTAAACATATCCATAGCGAGTTTACAGGCATAGATTTCTCCACCACCGGCAACGATCATATCAATAAATTCATCTACCGGAGGAATATCCAGTTTATCCATTTGGCTTTTCATCATTGCTGATACTCCTGCTTCAACACCCGGCAGCATTCCAAGGATAGTGGGAAACGGAAGCCCACCGGGCATACGCATTGCAGGATTTCCTACCGTAGCAGTATGAAGTTTTTTCATTTGCTTTTTAGTAATAGCGTCAAGACCAAAAAAAGTAAAGAAGAGTTTTGCTTCCATACCTTCCATTACAGCACCATTGGCAAGCACCAGTGAGGCATACACATCTTCGATTGCACCTTTTGCGCAAATAATACAGACTTTCTTCAGTTGTTTTTCTTCATTGTTATTCATAATCAAGGCTTTAAATAGTTACACACAACTTACAGGCTTTGGAATACCAGCTATTTTTGACGATACTTTCAATGGCCCTCCCGGAAATAACGCATAGAAACCTTTAATGTCCACGATGCCTGATTTCCCAATAGCACGTATTGTCAGAGTTTTTCCTTCAGTATGTTTTTCACGTAAAAATTTCAAAACCTCCAAATGCTTATCAGTAAGTTCAATACCTGCCTGAGCTGCAAATTCTTTGGCAATGTCTGCATTCCATTGAGAGGGATCAGTCATATATCCCTCTTCATTTACTTGTACTGTTACACCAGCAATTTCAATCTCTTTCATAATTATTTATTTTGTTTGGATAGATTATTTAAAAAGGTCACAACAAAACCGATGGATCGCTTCATTTCAGGCTTATTCATTTCCCTCATAAGTCGCCAGACTGAATATTCAGGAATATTTTCCATCTCCATACTTCCGTAAATTTTTACAGCATTGTTTATACTTGTCAGCATCTCCGGTTGTGTAAGCGATTTTATTGTTTCAAGGATCGTCACAATATTATCAGCTAACAGTTTTACATCATCTTTGGAAAAATGAGTTACAACATTGTCGATGAGATGGCCTACCTGTTCCATGAATTCAAAATACCCTTTCTTTTCAAATTCATTCAGTTTCTGGTAGAAATCGATAATCATCTCGTTAACAATAGGTCCTGCATCGCGTGCCAGGTCATTAATGCTTTCAAAAAGCTGTAGTGCATTATGAAAGTTTGGGATATTCTTCACCAGACGGATTCCAATCTGGGCAAGCTCTTCACTATCAATTTCTACATTATGCGCATCGAGTTCATCAATGGTTGAGTTATAGGCATCTTTAGCAATAATAGACAAGTCTGCGATCAGGTCTTCAACAGCAACACTTTGCGCTTTTTGCCTATTCATTCCTTCAAGAACCAAATCCATCTTTTCATTGAGCTGGACTATTTGCTCCTGCAATTGTTCATTATTCATAAAGACCTCCTTACTTCTCAAGATACGCACTGTTTTTACCTGCCATATTCATATCAGCCTCAATAGGCATCTCTTTACCCCGCAAGAGGATATGCCAGTACATCCATCGGAAAATTATTTTTCCGTAGTGATTCATTTTAGTGTTCTTCAGCAGTCCGAACGGACCAATACCCGGTAATGGGAATGTTCCCGGGAGTGGTTCAGTATCATAATTAAAATCAATTAATGCACCTTTTCCGTAACCGGTTTCGATATAGCAGTTGGCATGCCCGTCAAAACGAGCAGTCATCGGGCGCCCTTCAATATGATTCATAATATTCTCAAAAAGAATCTCAGAAGCAAAATGTGCGACGGAACCGGCTTTAGAGGTAGGAAGGTTAGCAGCATCACCAAGCACAAAAACATTTTCGAAAGCCTCCGATTGCAAGGTATGTTTATTGGTTGGAACAAAATTCAGGTCATCGCCAATACCGCTTCGCTCAATCATCGGATTACCCATATTCACCGGAACCACTGTTAAAGCATCAAAAGGCACCTCCTGTTCGTCGTAGGATACTAATACTTTTCTTTCATTATCAATGCGTTCGATATAGAAATCGGGAACAATATTAATATTCTTTTCATGCATTAAATCAGAAAGCATTTTGGTAGCTACCGGCTTGGTAAAAGCTCCGGGTAGTGGTGTAACATAGGTAATATCTACCTTGTCGCGCATTCCCTTTTTAGCAAAATACTCTTCTGCCAGACAAACAAACTCAATAGGAGCCACCGGACATTTATACGGTAACTCAGTAATTGCCATAACGAGTTTTCCTCCTTCCCACGATTTAAAGAACTTTTGCAATGCAAAAGATAATTCTATAGTATAGAAATCAAAAATTGATTTATGCCAAAGCTTTTCCTTCATTCCCGGAGTTTCTTCAGGAAACACCTGTGTTCCGGTAGCAATTATCAGATAATCATATGCCATAACCTGTCCGTTCTCCAATAGAACCTGATTCTTATCGCAGGCAATTTTATCGACATTTTCATAAAGAACTTTTACTCCGGCGGGAAAAAAATCACCCTTAGGCTTAATAACATCATGCTTGTTATAAATCCCGAATGGAATAAAGAGAAATCCCGGCTGATAATAGTGAGTTTTGTTTTTATCAATAACTGTAATATCCCATTCTTCTCTATCAAGTGCTTTTCGTAATTTATTGGCCATAATAGTACCCGCAGTACCTCCACCAAGAATAATTATTTTCATGTTCACCAGCGTTTGTTAATATTTTCTCAAAAGTATCGCAAACAAAATCACTATCAGTCAGTTATGACTATGATAGATATCACTAACTGATATTTATCATATTTAACGAACGGGCATTAAACATAATGCAACACCCTATGGATCAGCAATGTAGTTGTGAAAAATGCGAATTAAAGCAACTCTTTTTCGAAAATGTTACCGAAAATGAGATGATGTCCTTGTGTCAAAATCGCATTGAAAAAAGCTATTCCATAGGGGAAAAAATAATCACTGAGGGTAATGAAATCACTCAGTTTATCTATTTGAAAAGTGGATTGGTTAAACTCTATCGCCATACAGAGGATGGCAAAGAGCAAATTATGACCATTGCAAAACCTTTTGATTTTGTGAGTATCCTGAGTGTTTTTTCGGATCTCAAATACAATTATTCCGTTAAAGCGCTTGAGGAATCTGTAACGTGCAATATCCCAATTGCAGAAGTAAAGGGTCTGATTCGTAAAAATGGCCGGTTTGCCACAAGCATAATCGAAAAGATGAGTGCCGTATCTGATAAAGTCATTATTGAGATGCTCGAAATCAGAAGAAGAAACCTCAGAGGACGGCTTGCCCTGATATTGCTCTATTTTTCAAATGTTATTTTTAAATCAAATAGCTTTGACCTTCCCATAAGCAGAAAAGAAATTGCGGAATATATCGGTATGACTACAGAAAATGTAATCAGGACGCTTACTGAATTCCGGAAAGACGGAATTTTAAAAATTTATGGTAAAACCATTGAGATAACAGATAAGAAAAGGTTAAAACTGATATCACGTCTTGGTTAAATGAGGTTATTATTACTTAATTAATTATAGAGTATCTTGCTCTCCATCGGTATTTGAATAAGACTTTCAACACACACCCTTTGATTAAGGTCATTCAAACAGGCGTGCTAATCATTTTCTCATTGTTTATTATTCTGTCAAACCGTCGGTTCTTCTTCTGTATGGAGAAAGAAGAGAAAAGTTGTATCTTTACAACTACACCAACCACAGCAACATGAGAAGAATATATTTTATTTTAGTGATAATCATATGCTTGTCGATTTCAGACATATATGCTCAGAACCGAAACACTGAAAATTTCAGAAACCGCAAAAGTTGTGTGCCCGGATATGGAATCAGGAAAAAACATGATGCATCCTTATTTCAGGGCAACCGGAAAACAAACAAGTATTTTGAAGGGTGGTATTTCAAGATGGTTTCAAGCGATGGTGCATCAATTCTTAGTATAATTCCGGGAATCAGCATTGCCGGAAACGGGGAAGAGCAACATGCTTTTATTCAGGTTATTAACGGTAAAACAGCAGAAACACAGTATTATTCCTTTCCTGTTGATGAATTCCTGTTCTCACCAAAACGATTTGCCGTGCGCATTGGTGAGAATTTCTTTTCAGCCGACAGCATTGTGCTAAACATAGAGAATGACAGCACAATTCTGAAAGGGAAAATCTATATGACAAACAAGATTCAGTTAACACCGGGGAACAAAAAAAAGCATATTATGGGCTGGTACCGTCATGTACCATTTATGCAGTGCTACCATGGTGTTGTAAGCCTCGACCATGATCTCAGTGGAAGTATGGAATACAACGGCAAAACATTCGATTTCTCTGATGGCAAGGGATATATTGAAAAGGACTGGGGGCGCTCCATGCCTGAGGCCTGGATATGGATGCAATCCAATAACTTCGCAGAAGACAACACCTCATTCATGCTTTCAGTGGCACATATACCCTGGATGGGAAGTTCCTTTACAGGATTTCTTGGCTTTTTTCATCATGATTCAATTACTACTCGCTTCGGTACATATTCAAAAGCCAAAATTGAGATAAACAGTAATGACTCTGATACTGTGAACATCATGATTACCGATAAGAGATATCAATATAGTATTACTGCCATTCACAAAAACTCAGGTCTTTTGCATGCTCCGGTGAATGGTGCCATGGACAGAAGGATTGCAGAGAGTATTGATGCTACACTTTTGCTTGTGGTAACAGATAAAAATGGAAAAACAATTTTCAAATCCGAAAGCAAAATTGCCGGACTTGAAGTTGTAGGAGATCAATCAGTGCTTATCAACTAATACGATGAACTTCCACTAATCTCCTGCTCCACGGTCACATATCCGGGATAAGGAATGTCTCTGCCTGCAACATTTATCGAAGGCTTTATCTTTAGTTGTAGACTGGAGGCTTTTGTCCCTTTTCCTGAGAGGTTCATCGCCAGGTTTATTGCAGCATCAAGGCCTTCGCCACTGATAATCTCATAAAGATCCAGGCTGGCACGAAACGGCACCATTGAACTACCCCCGTTGGGTGCAATAGTCACCCTGTCATCCACAACACCATCCACCATATGCATCTCATCCACATAAACCTTCCAGTCCATCCGAGTCATGGCCGCTGTCTGTGTATTTGGATTAACAACCTTCACATTCAGGTCCATTTCAAGCGGCAAGGAACCGCTGCTTAAAGCCGCAGTTAATTTTGCCAAATCCGAAAAACTAAAATCACTGATATCCTCTTTGTTGTCCATGCGTATCCCCAACACCTTGATATTATTAACATTATCAAGTTCAAACTCACATTCCTGCAATGCCGCAACCTGAGCTACCTGCTCCAGAATATCACATGAAGTCAGAAAAAACACCGGAAGCAGAAGTATTAAAATCGCTTTTTTCATTATACAAGGTTTTTATCATAAACAATACATTCACAACGCTGTTCATTCACAATAAAGTACTTTATTTCCAAAGAAAAATTAAATTTGCAGGACTACAAACACAGCGCTTATGCTTACTATAAAGAGCCCCAGTAACTTTCCTCCGTTTAACATTGCCAGCGAGGAGCATCTGATAAAGAATTTTGATGAGAATATTTTTCTTCTCTACATCAATGACCCAACAATTATTGTTGGAAAACACCAAAACACTCTTGCAGAGATAAACACTGAATATGTGCAGGAAAATGGCATCCATGTGGTACGAAGGCTTTCGGGAGGCGGTGCAGTATTTCATGATCACGGCAACCTCAACTTCTGTTTTATAACAAATCAGGATGGAGACAACAAAGTTGATTTCAGGAAATATACGCAGCCAATTATTGATGTGCTTCAAAGCAT
>PKSY01000107.1 GCA_002869405.1 Marinilabiliales bacterium | reverse complement strand
TTTACCTACAGGGAGAGAGCAGTAGAGGTGAAAGTGAAACATGGCGCCCTGCCGTTGTTTGTGTAAGCACCGATTCGCTTATCAGAGATAATGCCCTTAATCTGATGTCGTGGATTAGTCATAAGTACGGGTTTGGAACTTTTATTCATCTTTTTCAGGGATATTTTAGCAAGAAAACCAAAGAGCAGGCCGAGGACATTAAAGAAGTGCTCCTTGACAGAGCCAGCTCCCGTAAAGGTCAGATATATGTGGATACTCTGATTTCACCTTCCTACACTTCAGCAATTGCTCAGGTAATCCAGCTTCCTTCCGTTACCGGAAAAGAGAATAATATGGTAATCTTTGATTTTGATAAAAACAAGCCTGAAAATCTTCATCAGATTACTGATAATTTTAATCTTGTAGCAGCTGCTGATTGTGATGTATGCGTACTTGGTTGTGCACAGGTTGCCAACCCAAAAAAGCGCCGTCGCGATATACATATCTGGATTCAAAAAAGTGACCCTGATAATGCCAATCTGATGATTCTGTTGGGATATGTGATTTCTGCTCATCCTTATTGGAAAAGGTGTCATATCTCCATTTTTGATGTATGCGACCCTGAAATGATTGTTGAAGAGCGAGAATATCTTGAGGATTTGTTGAAAAGCGGACGACTCCCAATTACTTCCCGGAATATTAGAATTATAGAAAAAGATCCTGAACGCAATATACGTTCTGTAATGGCAGAGTATTCTGATAAAGCAGACCTGACAATTATGGGGTTCCGTTCGGATCAGGTTAAGCATGAGAAGGAAGAGGCTTTTCTTGGTTTTGATGGAGTAGGAGAGATCCTTTTTGTGAACTCCCGCTCAGCAAAAACCATAGAATAAAAAAAATATTTTGTGATTTGAGAAATTTGAATAATTTTGTTCCAAATAAAAAGCAAATGATGCACAGAACAAATACATGGTGGTGGAATCTGATAACTTAGGTTAACGGAAGAATCCATTATGTGCAAAATATTGAGGCCATCGGAGAATCCGGTGGCTTTTTTTTATCTAAAAAATTAAAATATGTATTCACAACGATGGCCCGCTGGGGCAACAGAGACAAACAATTTTTGGACGAAGAAAGTACGATTAAGAAATATTCATGAACCATTAAAAAAACGAAAACAATGACATATCTTGAAACATATCAAAAAACAGCAATATCAACATTTACTGCTCAGAATGGATTATATGGAAACTATGGCGGACGATATGTGCCGCCGGTTCTGGAAGATAAACTACAACACCTGCGCGAGCAGTTTTTTCTCTGCCAAAACGATCCTGAGTTTATATCTGAATTTCATCGGATTTTAAAAGAATTTACCGGAAGACCATCGCCACTCTATTTTGCCCGACGCCTGTCGGAATATGTGGGTTCTGCAATATACCTGAAGAGGGAGGACCTGAATCATACCGGTTCACATAAGATCAACAATACTATCGGCCAGATTTTGCTCGCTGCCAGGATGGGAAAGCGTTCGGTAATTGCCGAAACCGGTGCCGGGCAGCACGGCGTTGCAACAGCTACCGCAGCAGCATTTATGGGAATGAAGTGCAAGGTCTTTATGGGTGCCGAAGATGCTTCACGACAATCGATGAACGTGCGCCGGATGGAACTGTTGGGAGCTGAAGTAGTAACAACATCACTGGGTCGCGGGACTTTGAAAGATGCTGTTGATGCTGCCCTGGGATATTACATAGAAAACCCTGACAGCTATTATCTTTTAGGATCACAGGTTGGCCCGGATCCATACCCTGAAATGGTTGGTTTTTTCCAGTCTGTAATAGGAAATGAAGCCCGACAGCAAATCCTTGAAAAAGAGAATCGACTTCCTGATAACCTGTTTGCATGTATTGGTGGAGGATACAATGCGATTGGTCTGTTTGGTGCATTTCTTAATGATGACTCTGTGTCAATTCATGCAGCTGAAGGTGGTGGTGCAGGACCATTCCTCCATGAAACCGCTGCAACACTTTGTATGGGAAGACCGGGAGTATTTCAGGGAACATATAGTTACGCGCTGATGGACGAGAATGATCAGGTAGTACCTACACGTTCTGTTGCCGCAGGACTGGATTACCCCGGAGTGAGCCCTCAGCATGCCAGCCTGAAAGATTCTGGAAGGGCAACATATCACCTTATCACCGACAGGGAAGCAATAGAAGCTTTTGAGCTGTTGTCAAGGCTTGAAGGTATAATCCCTGCAATAGAATCCTCACATGCTGTAGCCCTTGCTATGAAGATGCTCGAAGGGCAAAAAGATCAGTTGTCAATTATTAACCTTTCAGGAAGAGGGGATAAGGATGTTGGTAGGAATTTCTAATTCAGCCGATTAATAATTGACCTATCTTTGCCGCCATGACGGCGAGAATTACAAATCGTAAGATCTGGAGGATAGCATACCCGATTATATTGGGTGGTGTAGCACAGAACATCGTGCTGGCTACAGATACTGCATTTCTTGGCCGCCTGGGAGAAGTAGCACTCGGTGCTGCTGCCCTGGGTGGCCTGTTCTATTATATTGCGGTATTTGTAGCTAATGGTATTGGTGTTGGTGCACAGATTATTATGTCGCGGCGCTTTGGCGAACGAAAATACTCAATGATTGGGGATCTTATGGCTCAAACAGGCTTGATAATAGCAGTTGTCGCCGGATTCCTGTTTGCCTGTCTTTTCTATCTTTCTCCTTTATTCTTCTCGCTCAGCGTGGAGTCTGAAGCTGTAATGGCTGCAACAACAGGTTTTTTATCTTACCGTGCTTTTGGAGTCTTCTTCGCCACATTTAATGTGTTGATGCGTGCATTTTTTATTTCAATACATCAAACCAAAGTCATTACAATTACAACCATTATAATGGGTGTAGTGAATATAATTCTTGATTATGGATTGATTTTCGGACGGTTGGGCTTGCCGGCCATGGGCGTGGAAGGTGCAGCACTTGCCAGCGTTATTGCTGAAGCTACAGCCTCTGTATTCTTACTTTTCTACATACGTATGGCTGTTCCCGCTAAAAGGTATAACCTCCACGTGAGCTTTAAACCTCAGTGGGAGCGAATTGGCAGAGTTATGAAGGTTGCCACACCTGTGATGCTTCAGAATTTTCTCTCTATGGCAGGTTGGTTTGTCTTCTTTCTTTTTGTTGCTCACCTTGGCGAAATGGAGCTTGCAGTCTCCAATATTATTCGAAGCATCTATATGATAATTTTAATTCCGGTTTTTGGATTTGCATCTGCGGCAGCCACACTGGTAAGCTTTCTTATCGGCGAAGGACGACAGGATGATGTACTCTTCCTGATGAAAAGAATTGTGTTGATGGTGATTCTGGCTACAGTAGCCATGATCGTTCCTGTTACTCTGTTTCGTGATCACCTGCTTCATATTTATACTGACAATGCAGAATTGATCACATTATCTTACGGACCAATAGCAATGGTAACAGGATCAGCGCTGTTTTTAGGCACGGGGTTTACTCTTTTTCAGGGTGTTAGTGGTACCGGGAATACAATGATTAGTCTCCTTATTGAAGGGTTTGTGTTATTAATATATATTATTGCTGTGTACTTTTTTGTTTATGTTTTGGAATGGAACTTAACACTTGTCTGGACAGCAGAATATATTTATGCCTTTCTGCTGGGGCTGATTTCACTGTTATACCTTCTTTCAGGAAAATGGAAAGGGAAAACTGTGTGATGCAACCTTAATCTGTTTTAATATGTCTGTAATTATGAACTTTAGTTTTTTTGAGTTGTTTCTTATTTAGAAATGGTTTAAATTAGCGGCTTTTATTGTCAATGAGAATAGTAAGATCCATAATGTCAATGCTTTTAGCTGTGGTTGTGCTGCTTGCCAGTTCCGGCTTTACAGTTTATAAGCACCATTGTTCACAAATGAATACTACTCAGGTATCTTATATTGTGGATTTGACAGATTGTGATCATCATGAGCCCGCAGAGGAATCGCATGATGGACATGAAAGAGGATGTTGTTCTCATCATTCAGAATCTGAAGAGGGAGAGCCGGTATCCTGTGAAGTTATTCTGGATGATGGCGGTTTTGCTTCATGTTGTAACACCGAAGCACGATATTATCGGTTAATGGAAAAGTTTGAAGTTCAGCAGGTTCAGGATATTGTGAAAATACAATTTATTCCTGTTTTGCTGGCTGTCATAAAGACTTACGTCGCGGATCCGGGTTCTGCAAAATTTCAACGTCAGATAATCTCTGACTCCGGACCTCCCTTATATTATGGTCTGGAATTAATCCGTTTTATTCAGCAGTTTAAATATCACATCTAATCGTTATTTCAATCGTTTTTGCGACATGAATCGCAATGATATTTGATTTTAATAACGTAATTTTTGATGTGATGAAAAAATATTTTTCAGGATTCGTAATCCTGTTTATGATATTCGCGGGTAGTATAAATGCACAGAATCTTCATGGTGTAGTTTATGAACAGCAGGGAAATAAGCAAAACAAGCTGCCCGGAGTGAATGTATATTGGGCAGGAACCACCGACGGTGTCGCTACTGATGCCAATGGATTTTTTTCAATTCCCAGAAATCATTCAGAAAGTCAGAACCTGGTAATTAGTTTTGTGGGTTTTGCAAATGATACTCTAACTGTTTCAAACACAGAGGAAGATCTTAAGATTGTACTATCTAAAAACCTGGAGCTTGCGGCTGTAGAGGTGGTTTCCAGGGCTGCAGGAACTACTATTAAGCGTTTTGATCCGCTTACTGTACAAAATATTTCAGGTACGGAACTAAAAAAAGCAGCTTGCTGTAATCTTGGTGAAAGCTTTGAGACTAACGCCTCTGTTGATGTGCATTTTAGTGATGCTGTTACCGGAGCAAAGCAGATTCAGTTGTTGGGCCTTGCCGGAATATACAGTCAGATGATGACTGAGAATATACCAAACATGTACGGACTTGCAACACCTTACGGCCTCGGGTATATTCCCGGAAGCTGGATGGAATCTATCCAGGTTAGTAAAGGCGCAGCATCTGTGCTCGACGGTTACTCTTCTGTTACAGGTCAAATCAATACCAATACAAAGGATCCGATGAAAGGCGAAAAGGTGTTTTTTAATGCCCTGGTAAATGATAAGGGAAAACATGAAGCAAATTATACCAGCTCACTTCCCGTTGGGAAACAACTAAGCACTTCCATCTTTTTACATGCTGAAAATGCACCTTTGGCTCATGATAATAATGATGATGGCTTTGTCGATATGCCTGCAATACGGCAATACAATGTGATGAACCGGTGGAAATTTTTCGGGAAACGTGGTTTTATGGCTCAGGCCGGGATAAAGTTTATTGATGAGTCGCGCAAAGGAGGTCAGGTTGAAGCAGTGGAAAACGATGCCATATTACCTCGTGTTTATGGTATCGGCATCGATACACGTCGTGTGGAAGCCTTTTATAAAATGGGATATGAATTGCCCTCGAACTCTGATTTTAATATGGCTTTTAAAACCACTGCATCATGGCATGAACAGGAGTCCTACTTTGGTATGAATACCTATGATGCCACAGAAAAAAGTCTATATGCAAATTATATTTTTCAAGGCATAATTGGGAATCAATATCATAAGTTCGCCACAGGTGCAAGTTTCCTGTACGATGATTATACGGAAAACTTTAATGACAGTCTTTTCCTGAAAACTGAAATCGTCCCGGGAACATTCTTTCAGTATACTTTCCATAAAGAGAAATTACCAATTGTGATTGCAGGATTACGTGCCGACTATCATAATATTTATGGTCTGTTTTTTACTCCGCGCCTGCACCTTAGGTATTCTTTCAATGATCATAATATTCTTCGGGCTTCCGCAGGAAAAGGATATCGTACAGCGAATGTGTTTGCTGAAAATACATTTCTCTTTGCCAGTAGCCGCAGAATTCAGGTTCTTGAAGGCCTTAATATGGAGGAAGCATGGAATTATGGTATTAATTTTACTCATTATCATGATATAAATAATCGTGAACTGGTGCTTAATGTTGAACTTTACCGGTCTTCATTCGTTAACCAGGTTATTGTTGATATGGATAGTGATTTACATACCATATATATATCCAATCTTGACGGACAATCATTCTCAAATGTTTTTCAGGTTGAAACACGTTATGAGGTGATTAAAGGGATGGATGTTTTGCTGGCTTACAGATGGCAGGATGTGAAATATACATTAAATGATGAACTAATTGAAAAGCCCTTGACTACCAGGTATAAAGCTCTTTTCAATGTTTCATATGCCACACACCTGAAGAAGTGGCAATTTGATTACACTGCTGTATTGAATGGTGATCAGCGCTTACCTTCCACTGACGATAACCCTGTGGAGTATCGTCGCCCTGATATGGCTCCTGCATACTTGGTTATGAATGGTCAGATTACAAAATTTTTCCGTCATTGGGATATTTACCTTGGTGTGGAAAATCTTACCAATTATACACAGGAAAACCCGATTATTGCTGCCAATGACCCTTTTAGCAACTATTTTGATGCTTCAATGGTTTGGGGACCGTTAATCGGTAGAAAATTTTATTTAGGAATACGTATTAATCCATTTTATTAAACTCAAAAATTAGAATTATGAAAACAATGATTAAAATTACTGCCACAGTATTTGCTATGATGTTTTTAGTAACCCTGTCACCACAGGTGTTTGCTGATGGCAAAAAAACAGAAACTACAAAAATCAGTGCAAAGGTTGATTGCAATGGATGTAAAAGCACTATTGAGAAGCACATGGCTTTTGAAAAAGGTGTGAAAGACGTTGTTGCAGATGTTGAAACCAAAATTGTAACCATTGAGTATGATCCTCAGAAAACAAATCCTGAGACGCTTGCTGCAGAAATTACAAAACTTGGTTACGACGGAAAAGTTATGAAAGGTGATTGCAAAGACACCGGAAAAGAGTGCAAAGATTCAAAGAAGGATTGCGAGTCGAAGTGTAACGATAAAAAAGGTGAAGCAAAAAGCGATTGCAAATCATCATGCAAGGGAAAATCAAAAGACCCTAATTGCTGTGATAAAAAATAAATAGTCCTGTTTTAGGAATTGTAAAGGTCGTTCAATGTGAATTGGGCGACCTTTTTTATATTATTCGATGATATGTTGTGAGATTTGTAACCTTTATGGTAATTTTGTTACAGATAAATACTGAACCCATAATTGGTTCGTTGGAGACATAGAAGATACCCCCGGTGAGAAACACAATTAGAAATACATTGCTTATTATACTTCTGAACCTGATTCTGTTACAAGGTATGGCCCAGAAAGTAGCACTTGTATTGTCGGGAGGAGGCGCAAAAGGATTGGCTCATATTGGTGTTATCAAGGCTTTGGAGGAGAATAATGTCCCCATCGATTTTATTGCCGGCACTTCAATGGGCGCCATAGTTGGAGGAATGTATGCCGCCGGAATGTCACCACAGCAAATGATAGATCACTTTAATTCTGAGGCATTTGATACATGGCTCACCGGAGAAATAGAAGATGAGTATCAGTTTTTCTATAAAAGAGAGGCTGATGATGCTGAATGGGTTAATGTAAAATTTGATGTGGACTCGGTGTTTTCAGCACAATTGGTTCCCACAAACATTATATCTCCCTATCAGATGGATTTCGCATTTCTTCAGTTTTTTGCACAGCCCTCTGCCGCTTGTGGTTATGATTTCAATAACCTAATGGTGCCTTTTCGTTGTGTAGCATCCAATATCGAAGAAAACAAGGCCTATATTTCGCGTTCCGGTGACCTGGGCTCAGCAATCCGGGCTTCAATGTCTTTTCCTTTTTACTTTAAACCGATTGAAATTAACGGGAAAGTGATGATGGATGGAGGAATGTACAATAACTTTCCTGTTGATGTGGCACTGGAAGACTTTAACCCGGATGTTGTGATCGGATCAGTGGTGGTTGGAAATTATGATAAGCCTTCCACCGACGATATGATTTCTATTCTGCAGACCATCTTCATGACGAACACCGATTACTCCATTCCGGATTCATTAGGTGTTCTTGTGAAACCAAATGTAAGGTTTCTGGAGCTTCTGGATTTCAGTACCCCCAACTCAATTGTTGACAGCGGTTACGTTGCGGCAATCAGAGAGATGCAACCCATAAAAGATAAAATTGAAAGGGAGGTTACTCCTTCCGAAGTATAACTAAACCGAAGTATATTTAAAAACCAGTTTCCACCCTTACTTTTTCAGAATATTAATACCATAGGATTAAAACCCAGGCAGGCATCATATGTGAATATGCTGCTCAAGCAGGAATCCGATATTATTACTGTCAGCCAGTTAAAGCCGAACTATTTTCGTCTTATTGCCGACGATAAGATTGCCTCAGTATACCCGCGAAGCAGGTATAACCCCGGGACAGGGTATTTTGATATCTTCCTGGATATTGATCCGGCGAAGGACTTTACACTATCTTTTGGCGGTAATATTACTTCTTCAGCTGCCAATCAGGCTTTTCTTGGCTTTAGATATAAACTTCTTAATGGCTATTCATGGACATTTACCGGAAATGTGTATGTAGGAAGCTTCTACAATAGCTTTTTACTTCGTGCACGGCTGGAATACCCAACCGATCCCCCGTTTTATGCTGAGTTTATCGGTGCACTGAACAGCCGTGATTATTTTAGTACATCGCGATACTTTGTGGGAGATGAATCCCCGAGTTTTTTGGTGCAGAATGACAACTATTTACGGTTTACTGCCGGAGTTCCGGTTACCAACACAAGTAAAATGTCAATCGATTTTGTGGGAACGAATATGTCCGACTCCTATTATCATACCAATGCTTTTACGCGTCAGGATACCAGTGATATTACAGGCTTCGGGAATTTCTCGTTTGCAATGATTTATGAGAAAAATACGCTGAATCAGAAAGCCTTTGCCACCCATGGAGAGCAAATTATGGCATCCTTGCGTTATGTTTCAGGAACAGAGAGTTATGACCCGGGGTCAACATCATTATACCCGGAGGAGTTTTCTGACCGTCACCGCTGGATTCAGCTACATCTCTTTTATGAGCGGTATTTCAATAAACTTGGTGTGTTTATTCCCGGCATTTATGCTGAAAGTATAATCTCTAACCGTGATCTCTTTGGAAACTTTATGGCGGCAAAGATTCAGGCGCCTCCATTTCGTCCTGTTCCTCAAAGTAAGCTGCTGTTTATTCCCGAATACAGGGCAAATAACTGGGTCGGTGTTGGAACCAGAGGGAATTTCTCACTGGTAAATCCCATTGACCTGCGATGTGATATATTTGCGTTTCTACCGTACCGTGAACTCCTTGAGGTTGAAGATCAGCTGGTTGAGCTTGGAGATCCGTTAAGCAAAATTTATCATGGTGCTTCAGCAGCTCTGGTATTAAACAACACTGTTTTGCCTGCTTCATTATCTGTAACTTATTATGCCGGCACAGAGCAACCCTGGCAAATACTATTTAACCTGGGTTATGTGATTTTCAACCGCTCCAGCCTTTATTGATAATTTTAATTTTATTTTCATAAATCCTTATTATTGCTATTTTTGCACTCCTTATTATAAAGTGATTTAATAGAAACTATCAATATCATATTCCCTGATGGGAAGCGAACGCTTATCTGTCAAACTAACAGAATTAATAATGGAAGAAAAAAATCTGAAACCTGAAGAAATTAATAAGGAACAACTTCAGGAAGAGACCAAATCTGAAGCCACAGCTGATCAGACTGCTGTAGTGGAAGAAAAGCCGGAAAAATCAAACGATATTCCCGAAGAAAAAACTAAGTCTGAAGAAACTAATCCTGAAGAAGAAGTTAGTAATCAGGATGAAGAACTCACTCCTGAAGAGGAGGAGGAAGAAGAGGAAATCGCTGAAGACCATTATGATGATTTTACCCGTGAACAACTGGTTGAGGAACTCGAAAACCTTGTCACTACTGAAGATATAAACAGTGTGAAACGTAAGGTTGGAATGGTTAAGATGGCATATCTTCGACTAAGTAAAGCAGAAAGTATTGAGGAGGAGACTTCCGAAAGTGAAACAGCCGAAGAAGCTCCTGCTGAAGATACTGACGCTAAACCTGAAACAGCTCAGGAAACCGAAGTTACCGTTGAAGTTCAGGAAAATACAACCGGAGAAGAACCAGGTGAAACTGAAAAAGAGGATGAGCAAAAACCCCGCGATCCTTTAGCTTCACGATACCGTGCTGCATTTAAGATATATAGAAAGAAAAAAGAAGAGTACCAGATAGCTCTTGAAGCTCAAAAAGTTAAAAATCTTGAAGCGAAGAATGAAATTCTTGAGCAACTTAAAAATGTGATTAGTTCTGATGAACCATTAAAGAAAAGTTACGACGAATTTAAAGCGCTTCAGGAGAAATGGCGCGAAATCGGAATGGTTCCAAAAACTGAAGTCAATAATCTGTGGCAGAGTTATCATTTCCTTGTTGAGAAATTCTTTGACAATGTAAAGATTAATAACGAACTCAGAGACCTTGACCTTAAGAAGAACCTGGAAAAGAAGGTGCAACTATGTGAGAGCGCAGAGGAGCTTCTTCTGGAAACATCCATCATAAAATCCTTTAAACAGCTTCAGGAATTACATCAGGAATGGAAAGATACAGGCCCGGTGCCTTCTGATCAAACTGATGAGTTATGGACAAGGTTTAAAAATATTACCGAAAAGATAAATGCGCGTCGCCGTGATCATTATACCCGCATCCGCGAAGAGCAGGAGAATAATTACAATGCAAAACTGGCGCTTTGTGAGCAGGTGGAAGAGGTAGTTAAAGGTGATATCAAGAGTATCAAGGAGTGGAATACTAAAACAGACAGTGTTAATGAATTGCTGAAGATATGGAAGACCATTGGTCCTGCACCTAAAGCAACGAATGACGAGATATGGGCTCGTTTCAAAGGAAATCTCAATGCCTTCTTTGAACGCAAAAAAGAGTTTTTTAATAAGCTTAAGGATCAGCAAATCAATAATTATAACCTGAAACTCGATCTTTGTAATCAGGCTGAAAGTATTAAAGATAGTGAAGACTGGAAAGAGACTACACGGGCACTGATTGATTTGCAGAAGAAGTGGAAGACCATTGGCCCGGTACCTAAGAAATACTCCGATAAAGTATGGAAGCGTTTCCGTGCAGCGTGTGATGAATTTTTCAACAGAAAAGAGGAGTTCTTTGGTCATATCCATGAACATGAAGCTGAAAACCTTGAAAAGAAGCGTAGCCTTATCGAACGTGTAAAAAATCAGGAGTTTGGCACAAAGAAAAGTGAGAACCTTGCAATTCTTAAAGAGTTTCAACGTGAATGGATGAGCATTGGCCACGTTCCGATTAAAGAGAAAGATGCTGTTCAGAAGGAGTTCCGTAGTATTGTGGACGAGAAACTTGAACAGCTGAAAATCAATGAAATGGAAATCAGTACCATGAATTTCAAGAACAGAATTGAAAACATGAAAGATGGTAATGATGCCAATCGTGCAATGTATCGTGAACGTACACAGCTGATAAATAAGATTTCTAAACTCAATGACGATATTAATCTGTGGGAAAATAATATTGGTTTTCTGGCAGAATCGAAAAATGCGAACCTTCTTAAGCGTGAGTTTGATAAAAAAATTCAGCGTGCAAAACAGGATGTAGCTCTGCTTAATGCCAAGCTGAAGATACTGAATGAACAATTTTAAGAGATACTAAATATTACAGGCCGCAAACCTTCATATATGAGGGTTTGCGGTTTGTTGTTTCATATGAAAAAAACTTTAGTCACAGGAGCAAGTGAGAACCCGGCAAGATATAGCAATAAAGCAATACGATTGTTACGAAGTCTTGATTATGAAGTTGTTGCGCTCGGCCGCCGGGAAGGAAAGATTCTGGATGTTGAGATACTAACCGGAAAACCACAACTGCACGATGTGGATACAATAACCATGTATCTGGGCGCAAAAAATCAGGAACCCTATGAGGATTACTTTCTCAGCCTTAACCCTCGCCGGATTATATTTAATCCCGGAGCAGGAAATCCTTCGCTGGAAAGAAAAGCTCACGAAGCTGGAATTATTGTAGCACATGAATGTACGCTCGTACTGTTAAGGGTTGGAGCCTATGATCACTAATACACAATAATTTGTTTAATATTTCGTCATATAGATAAATTGTTCCTGTACACAGGATTTTTAGTTAATTTTGACGGTCATCAGAAAATACCGGTTCATGAAAAGAATACTATTTGTTACCCTCAGTATTGTCTTATCTCTGCCTTTGGCAGCGCAGATTTTTAGCACCGACACAATTCGGGAATGTCACATTGACAGCCTGTTACTGGATGCCGGCAACGGATACGACAGCTACCTTTGGAATACCGGAGAAACTACATCTCAGATTTATGTTAAAAGGACCGCAGAATACAGCGTTTCTGCTTTTTCCGGATCTGATGAAACCCGTGACTCGCTTTATGTAGACCTTATAAGAGCCTCCATTGTTGAAGAGGACACAATTATTTGCTATGGCGATAGCCTGACATTGTCGTTGGAGAATATTGAACCGGAATGCCTGAGAGCTTTATACCCGCTTAATGCAGATGGTAATGATATTTCAGGGAATAATCACCATGGTCTTGTAATCGAGGTTGTACCTTTTTCAAACCGCTATGATGAAAATGCCATGGCCGGATTTTTTAATCCTTCATCCAAAAGCCGGATTATGATTCCTCAGGCTGAAGACCTGGAGCTTACCAATGTTTTTACTTTGAGTGCGTGGATTAATCCTTCCGAAGGGTGGGGTAGCGGTGCCTCCGACGGTGAATACTATATTATCAATAAATGGAGAACTGTTCTTCCTGAAGAGTCATCATATATATTGGGAATTAATGAAAACGGGGTGCTCTTTTTCCGTACAACCGATGGTACAGAAACATCTGAAATTACCGCTACAGCACCTTTGCTGACTGAGCGCTGGTATCATGTAGTTGTTGTCATGGAAAACGGAAAACTCACAATGTATCTTGGTGATGTTACCGGTATTCAGGAGGAGGCATCTGCAGATGATTTTGTGATACCTCAGGAATCACCGACAGATATTTACATCGGAGCAGCAGTACAAACCAATGATCATAACTTCAAGGGAGGTATTGATGATGTGCGATTATATTCCTGCGCGTTGTCTGATATTGATGTTGAGACGCTGAACCGGGTAAATATGACCTATGACATGACTTTTGAGTGGTCGGACGGAAGTACTGACACATCTTTACGTGTTTCTCCCCGCGAGGCAACCTGGTATTATGTTGATATCGATGATGGTATAAACCATTGCACAGACAGTGTTTTTGTTGATGTGTATCCTGAGATTACAATTGATGTTGAGCAGATTGGACAAGGATGCCCGGGATCAACAATTGGCGCACTTCATGCAAAAGTTAACGGAGGAATTCCTTTTGAAGAGATTACCCCCGGACAACCCCGGTCGCCTTATACTTATACCTGGTCGCCAATTGTCTTTAATTACGACAGTATTGCCCTGCGTCTTGCCGAAGGTGATTATACCATTACAATTGTTGATAGTGTGGGATGTAGTGTGAAAGAGACTGCCACAGTAGAGACCTTCGAGTCTCCGGGCGTTGAAGCTGAGGCTGATCCTGAGAGTATCTATATCCAGAACCCCAAAATTACTTTTACAGGTACCAGCGATAATGCACTTACCTATTACTGGGATTTTGGTGATACAACATATTCAACCGAGCAAAACCCTATTCACTTGTATGAAAAGCTGAATATGGAGATAACAGCCTATGATGTTTGGGTTTTTGTGGAAGATGTAAACGGTTGCCGCGATTCCGCAAGCCTTACACTTGATGTCAGAGAAGCAGAACTTACTATCCCCGATGTGTTCACACCTAACGCTGATGGTGTTAATGATTTCTTTGAAGTGCAGGTAACCGGTGAAGAAGGGAAAGCAATTACCGATATTTATCTTAACAGTGTTATGGTAATCTATAACCGCTGGGGACAAAAGGTTTTTGAAGACAATGACTACAGTGGTCAGCCCGGTAGTAGCTGGGATGGTGGAAACCATGACGATGGTACTTACTACTATATTCTGCGGTGTACCGGTTTCTTTAAAGAAGATATTTTCCGTGGCGTGGTTCATATCCTTACCAATCCGCCGAAAGACGAGAATTAAATTCATCTGAACAGAATTTTCTTACTCTTGTTGTAATCATATCAAAACTCATTGATATGAAATACAAGCAATTTATAAAAGAATCACCGGCCGTTTCTGAAATAGGCCTTGGCGCATGGCAGCTTGGAGTGAATTCAGGCTGGAAAGGAATGACTGAGCAGGAAGCCATTGATATGGTACATTACGCTTTTGATAATGGAATAAACTTTTTTGATACTGCCCCGAACTATGGTCATGGGACTGGTGAAAGCCGCCTGGGTAAAGGACTAAAAGCCTTCGATCGTGATAAAATAGTTGTCAATACAAAATTTGGACATACTGATGATGGTGGTACAAACTGGGAATCAAGTCACATCAGAAAGTCAGTAGAAGGATCTTTAAAGCGTTTACAGGTTGATTATGTGGATTCTGTGATATTTCACAATCCTCCTTCATCATTTCTGGATGGAAACAAGAATGACCATTACGAGATTCTTGAGCGTTTAAAGGAAGAAGGTAAGATTAAGGCTTATGGTGCATCACTGGATACTTATGAAGATATAAAACTGCTTCTCGAAACAACAGGCTCAAAAGTAGTAGAAGCATTTTTTAACATCCTGCATCAGGATGCAGCCCGGGCTTTTAAAATTGCTGAAGAAAATGAAGTGGCCATAATTGCAAAAATACCTCTCGACTCCGGATGGCTGACCGGTAAATACAATGCTGAGAGTACCTTTAATGATATTCGTGCCCGATGGTCTAGAAAAGATATTGAGACCCGTGCTCGCCTTGTTGATGAAATACAGGATATTATTGGTGATAGAAATTTGGTCCATTCTGCCATTTCTTTCTGTCTTGCTTTTGATGCAGTATCAACGGTGATACCAGGGAATACTACAATTGCGCAATTGGAAAGTAATCTGAAAAGCATTGAGAATCCTTTGCCGGTTGAATTGGTGCAAAAGCTTCAGGATTTCTATGCCGGGAGGGTAAAACAATTACAATTACCGTGGTAAATGATTTATGTACCGACGATGCATGCATCGTCGGTACATGCATCGTCGGTACAATAAATCCTATCGCTCAGTCCGCTCAACAAGCTGGCTTACAATAAACCATATAATCAATCCAAAAAGGAATATCAAGATACCATACATAGTTGTAATCATAGAAACCTTGACGCCTCCAAAAACCAGGGCAGGCGAAATATCTGCTGCCTTTTCAATGGCATCAAACGCAGCAAACAATCCAACCATCTGTCCGGTGATACCTGTGATAATGGAAAACAATCCGATAGACCGACCGTACATCAACTGACGCAGAGCCTTCTCTTTTCCCAAATCCGGGTTTATAAAGAATCGTACTGTGTGAAAAATATACCATGCAACCATGATAATTAGTAGAATGGTGAGGATGCTCATGAACATTGTCCCACCCATGTAAAATAAATCTTTCATAACATTATAATTTTTATGATTAATACTTTGGCTAAATTACTGCTGCAACCAGCTTTTTTCAAGGTCGTATCCGATTATTAAACGGTTGTTTACCGATACTAACTTGCTGTATTAATGCATATCACTAATTTAGAGGAAAATTTCGATTATGAAACTGAAATCAAACAACCTTTATTATCATATTGCCTACTGGATTTTGGTGATAATAGTCCTGACTCTTGTATTCGGACTCTCATGGGGTGATAACATGTCAGCATTTTATTTTATTACTATGCTATTGCCAATTGTGCTCGGCACCTCATATTTTTTTAACTATTTTCTCGTTCCTAATTTCTTTCTAAGGAAGCGTTATCTTCGTTTTGCCCTCTATACTGTTTATACGCTGATAGCGTCCTTATATCTTGAAACACTGGTGCTCCTGTTTTCATTTATCTATATTGCAAACTTTGGATATGACAGGATGAGTCCTCACGCCACAGATCTTCTTCTGATGGGCGTAATTCTCTATCTTCTTGTTTTTATTGGCTCTTTTTTGTTGATGATATTACAGATTCGTGAGAAGCAGGAGCAGATACTTAAACTTGAGGAAGAAAATGCAAAGATGAAAACCGGATTTCTGGAAATAACATCCAACCGTAAAACAGTAAAGATTCCGTACGACCAGATTATTTTTATTGAAAGTCTGTCGGATTATGTGAAGGTAAATACCCTGAACGATCATTACGTTTGCAAGGAAAAAATCAGTAGTATCTCTTCGCGGTTGCCAGAGCTTTTTCTTCGCATTCATCGTTCTTTTATTGTTAATAAAGATCAGGTTCGGTCATTCTCTTACAATGAAGTCGATCTTGCCAATATATCCCTGAATATTGGAAGAAGTTATAAAAAGGAGGTGATGGCAGCATTAAAAGATGCCGGTTCAAAAAATGAAAATTCCTAAAAGAAAAATATGAATAACAAAGTCAAATGGGGTATTATCGGGCCCGGACATATCGCACGGAAATTTGCTGCTGATCTTTTGTTGTCTGAAAATGGTACTCTCCATGCTGTTGCTTCCAGAGATGCTGATAAAGCAAAATCTTTTGCCGATCAATACAAAGCCTCAACGTTTTATTCTGATTATGAATCTCTTGCCATGGATTCAGATGTTGATGTGGTATATGTTGCTACTCCGCATGCTTTTCATTTTGAGCATACGATGCTTTGCCTGAAAAATGGTAAATCTGTGTTATGTGAGAAACCTATGGGAATGACGCCACTGGAAGTACAAACGATGATTGCCGAAGCTCAAAAGCGAAAGCTGTTTCTTATGGAAGGCCTTTGGACACGTTTTATCCCTGCCACTGAAAAGGTGCTGGATCTTTTAGCCGATAATGCGATTGGTACCATCATTAATATCAAGGCTGATTTTGGCTTTAATCCTCCCTTTGACAGGAATCACCGTCTGTTTAATAAAGCCCTGGGCGGTGGATCCTTAATGGATATTGGTATCTATCCACTCTATCTGGCTTTGCTTGTATCGGGAAAACCTGATTCGATAAAGGCTACGGCAAAACTGACCGTCACTGGGGTTGACAGCTCCTGTAGGATGGATTTAACTTATAAAAACGAATGCCGCGCCAATTTGCTTTCAACACTGGAAGAAGAAACGCCTACTGAAGCCATAATTACTGGTACCAATGGATACATCAAACTGCACACTCGTTTTCATCATAGTAAGATAATTACTATCGAGATGAATAGACAGAAAAAAGAGATAGTTTTGGATTACAATAATTTTGGTTACCTCTTTGAAATAGAAGAGGTTAATGGTTGTCTTATGGAGGGAAAAACAGAGAGTGTAAAACTACCATTGCACGATAGTCTGGCGCTTTCTCATATGCTTGACATGGTAAGAAAGAATATTGGTTTATATTGATTTCTTGATTTTATTTGATATATTTGCATTATATATGGCGACAGTCCACTCAATTCCTAATATTAGCTGTAATGAAAAGATTAATCTCTGTTTTTGTGATTTTTTTAATACTCGTTTTATCGTGCGAAAAAGAGCATATACCAGAAACCATCTATCCTAAAGATTTTTACCCTGTATACCCTGGCTCGTGGTGGCAATATCTTGAAAATGATACGCTTACTGTTTTTGATCGTGTGAGCGATAATTATATGGAACACTCCTATAAAGTTGGCCGTGATGGTGACACTGCCATGTCAGAAACTGTAAAAGTACCATTTCTGAATGGTAACCCTATTTATGGATATGAGTTTATTGAACATATTGACTCTCCATTTGGTAATTTTTATATTCCATGGCCTATATTGTCCGAAGAGATAGGTTTTGAATTCGAAAGAGGTTTTTTCGATAAACGTATGGGTGATGGCAGTGAGTATGTTCTTGTAAAAGGTAAGTTTATTGAAGATAATGAAGAAATTCTTATCCTTACAAGCCATTGGGGATCAGAATGTTTTGAGCGGTTCAATATTTCCTTTCAGAAGTATGTAAAGGGTGTTGGTCTAACTTTTTGGTGTATTGTTGATACCACGACTATGGATACGATATATAAAAAGGAGTTAGTCGATTATCATATTAATCATTAGACTTTCCGTCAAAATCAATCCGTAACTGCACCATGCTTCAGCGTGAAAGTCCTACCATACATTTGCTTTGCCTGACAACGGCGTGTCAAAGCGATTTTGAAATCAACAATAACTGAGGACAGACCTTGATTATCAAAAAATAATTCGGTCATAATTCCGGTTTTTTCTGATTCAGCACATATTTTGATCATTCTACTTTGATATTTAATTTATACGTATTTTTGATTTTTGGAATCAATATCCGTTTTTCGATTGTGAACAGGTTTTAACTATTTATACATTATAATATTATGGAAAAGAAGGGTGAAATAACAGCCTTTATGCTTGAGCATTTCAGGCATTTTAATGCAGCAAGTCTTGTTGATGCTGCCAAAGGTTATGAAGCACAGCTTGAACAGGGAAATAAAATGATGATTACGCTTGCCGGCGCTATGAGTACTGCTGAGCTTGGACGGTCGCTGGCCGAAATGATTCGTCAGGACAAAGTTGCAATTATCTCATGTACAGGTGCTAACCTAGAAGAAGATATAATGAATCTTGTTGCCCATAATCATTATAAAAGGGTTCCTGAATACCGCGATCTGACCCCACTGCAGGAACGTGAATTACTCGACAGTGGATTGAATCGCGTTACTGATACCTGTATTCCTGAAGAGGAGGCCTTCAGAAGATTACAACAACATATTTTTGAAATCTGGAATCAGGCTGAAGCTAATGGTGAGCGTTTCTTCCCCCATGAATATATGTATAAGATGCTGCTGTCAGGCGTTTTGGAGCAGTATTATGAAGCTGACCCCAGGAACAGCTGGATGCTTGCCGCCGCAGAGAAGAACCTTCCAATCGTTGTACCAGGCTGGGAAGACTCTACCATGGGAAATATTTTCGCATCCTATTGTATTAAAGGTGAATTAAAGCCTTCAACAATGAAATCCGGTATAGAATATATGACATTTCTGGCTGATTGGTACACAGAAAATACCAAAGACAACGGAATCGGCTTTTTTCAGATTGGCGGAGGAATAGCCGGAGATTTTCCTATCTGTGTTGTACCTATGCTATATCAGGATCTTGAAAGAACAGATACTCCGTTCTGGAGCTACTTTTGTCAGATTTCAGATTCTACAACCAGCTATGGTTCCTATTCCGGTGCTGTGCCCAATGAAAAAATTACCTGGGGTAAACTGGATGAAAATACACCGAAATTTATTGTTGAATCCGATGCTACCATTGTTGCCCCTCTGATCTTTGCATACCTCTTAGGGTATTAACCATCTTTTGATTACATATTGTGCTTATGAATTTACACATATCCTCCGCTTTTGATGCGGGAAACATAGAAGTAGTTAATGCTGAAAATCCATCTGATATTCAGTTGAAAATCGAGAAAGATACCAACTCAGATTTTTTGCAATGGTTTTATTTCCGGGTACAGGGTGCTAAAGATACAGCCTGCACCATGCGTATTGTGAATGCCGGCGATGCCGCATATCCCGAGGGTTGGGATAACTATCAGGCGCGTGCTTCCTACGATCGCCTCACATGGTTTACCATTCCTACAAACTATGAAGATGGTGTTCTGAAGTTTGAAATCACTCCCGAATTCGATTCGCTATACATCGCATACTTTGCCCCATTCTCTTACGAACAACACCTTGACCTGGTGGACAGTGCTAATTTATCACCGTTATGTTCTCTCGAAGCAATAGGTAAAACATTGCAAGGTCGCCCAGTCGATTTTCTGCGAATCGGCGATGATGATCCCGACAAGAAGAAATTGTGGGTTATCGCCCGCCAACACCCCGGTGAAAGTATGGCCGAATATTTTATGTCTGGTCTCATCGACAGACTCCTCGACGATGAAGATCCTGTTTCTATTGCGCTCCTTGAAAAGGCGAACCTGTTTATGGTTCCCAATATGAACCCCGATGGAAGTATTCTGGGTAACCTTAGGGTGAATGCCAAAGGAATCAATCTGAACCGTGAATGGGGTAATCCGAGCATTGAAAACAGCCCTGAAGTTTATTACGTGAAGAAAAAAATGCAGGAGACAGGTATGGACTTTATGCTTGATGTGCATGGCGATGAAGGATTGCCTTATAACTTCATCTCAGGAATCGAAGGCATACCATCTTTCGATGATCGCCTCAAACACCTTACCGACTTTTTCATGGAGACCTGGAAATCGGTGAATCCGGATATGCAGGATGTGCATGGTTACCCGAAGAATGAACCGGGGAAAGCCAATCTGAATATCTGCTCAAAAGCAATAGGCGAGGAGTTTAAATGCCTGAGCCAGACACTGGAGATGCCATTCAAACAAAATGATAATATACCTGACGCTGTCTTTGGCTGGTCACCGGAGCGCTCCATAAAACTTGGGGCTTCACTGGTTTCGGTTTTGAACAGGCTGGTGGAGGAGTTGTAAATCCCGTTTGGCCGCACTTATATCAAACCAATGACTTGTACTCATCTCTTTCACAAGAAATTGTGTTAGTAGTGGAGGTCTTCCTGTTATTCGGCAGGTTATTTCGAACAATGCCGCAACTGTTAGTGCCAGCCATTTTGGAACAGTACGCTGAACCGGGGTGAGGTTGTTTTCTTTAAGTATGCCATTAATAAATTCCCACGTTTCAATGGGTTGCCCGTTAGTGATAAAATATGCTTTCCCTGAAACACCTGATCCGCTGACAAGCTTTTCATAGGCTTGCATCTGTGCTTCCGTGAAGTTGTCGATGTGCGTAGTATCAATCAGGCATTGCTTTTTCCCGATGCGCCGGATTCTGCCACTTTTAGCCTTTTCGATTATCCTGGGCACCAGTTGCGTGTCACCGGGGCCATAGATCAAATGTGGTCTTAGCGAAATGGTTTTAAGTTTTTCGCCTGAAGCCTGAACCACACGTTGCTCTGCCAGCATCTTTGTGTGTGCATAATGCGACTCTCCTTTATCGGGATAGGGTAATGTCTCATCTTTACCTTCAATATCATTCCCATCAAACACTACGCTTGCGCTGCTGGTAAAGACAAGATGTGGCACTTCATTCTCGATACAAGCCTCGATGATATTCTCTGTTCCAACGACATTTACATCATAAAAATTTTTATACCTGCCCCACATTTCAACTTTTGCAGCCGTGTGAAATACTACGTCCACTCCTTTACATGCTTTTTTCACTACATGGGCATCAGTGATATCACCAATAACCGTATTAATTCCCAATTCCTGATGAACACTATATCTTTTTCTTGAAAACGAGGTGACTTCAAATCCTTCTCGGACAAGCCTTTTTACAAGCGCCAGTCCAACAAAACCACCACCGCCGGTTACCAGTACCTTTTTGCCTTTTGCTGTGCCCATACTGTAAGTTTTTCTCTGAAAATTTTTGCGTTATGACGTGAATCCACAGGTAGTTTCTTGTGAAACAGAATTTTGGTTATCCCATTTGTTTCCGCGTATTCTCCTGCCAACTTCCGCAGCTCTTCTTTTATTTTTTGCTTTCTACGATGCCCCTTCTTCAGTTCACAACAAATTATCGGTATTGTGTTCTTATTTAACATTACACCCACCAAAGCGCTTCTTTCAATATCTTTATGTGTATTAAAAATCTGTTCAACAGGAAGTGTGTAAAAGGTGCGGTCATTGGTCTCAACACGATGATTTTTCCTTCCCACAATCCAAATAAACTTATTTTCATCCCGATAACCTAAATCCCCCATACGATGCCAGAATTTTCCGGTTTCATTATCAAACACCTTTGATAATTCTTCGGCTTTTGAGTTTGCGAGGTATTCCTGTGTAACATTATCGCCCAACACCATAACCTCTCCAACCTCGTTGTGCTTCAAGTCTCTGGTCTTGTTGATGTTAATAATGGGGTTATCATCAACAGGAATAATTTTTATCTCAATGCCTTTAATGGGTTTTCCCACACAAACGCCTTTGCCAATTGATATTTGTGATGATATTGCAAGTTCTTTATCGTTTATTGTTGCAACCGGCAGTGCTTCCGTTGCGCCATAGGGTGTGTTTATTTGTGCGTTGTCAGGAAGGTGCTTTTTGAATCGTTTCACCAAATCCGGATCTACTGCAGCACCTGCAAGATGAAGGTGCCGCAGGCTTTTTATATGGATATCTTTTTTCTCCACAAACAGCGTGAGCTTTCGGAGCACCATGGGAGAACAAAACATCAATGTACATTCGTTTTTATTCAGATCTTTTATAATCCTTTTTGGGTTTAGTGTTGCCGGATTTGTCATATCCATCCTTGCCAGCGCCACTGACAGACCAAGACTTATGGCAAAGAATCCTATGAGAGGAAAAGTACAAAGATCACGCTCACCATGTGTATAATGAAATTGCTCTTTTAGAATTTTTAACTGACTCTCCAGTTGTGATTGTCTGTATTTTACGCCTTTTGCCGCTCCCGTACTTCCACTGGTGAAAAAGATCGCCGAAAGATTATTCGGTTTTGGTTCATAAATTGGATAGTCGCCCGATTTTTTTAGTTTATGAAACGAAGCGATATCAACCTTTCCGTTATGTTTATTGCAAACCGTAACCCAGCGCTGTACAGTCTTTAATTTATGAGGAAAAAGAACCTTTATGAGCATCGCCTTAGGCATCGCAATTACAAATTCTGCTTCTGACTTATCCAGCGCCTTTACCATTGGCCCAACACCCATTCCAGAGTCTATCATTACCGGTATGGCGCCCATTCTGAAAAGTGCAAAAGACACCGCAAACATATTTACAGAGGGTGCGATTAGTACAATACACCGCGTGCGGGCTTTGATGCCTTTGTGGTAAAAGTATGCTCCATATCCATCAACAATATTACAGAACTCACAGTAGGTCAGGTTATTTCTGTCCACAAAGAGTTTCCGATTTGGTGTCTCTGTTGCAATAGAGTATATATTCTCTGTCAGATTCATGAAATGTTTTTATAATGTGCAACGGAGATAGATATCCCCGGACCTGCATTTACAAAAAGTATTTCTTTCTTATTATCATTTGCTAATAATGATTGAATAATACCGGCTGAATATAGAGGTGCATGATTTATAGTGTTGACCTTTATATTCAATTGATTCGATGCTATTATGCTAATATCTTCAGGAAATTGAGAGAATACAAATCCCATGCTGTCAGCCTTTATCTCTATTCCACTTTTTGCAATGGATTGGATAATCAGATCTGAACATAATGGTGAGTATTCTTCACTTTTCTGGTGATTGAATACTACTCCGCTCTTTTCCCAGCTCAAAAACCTGTTGTCCATTTCCAAAAACTCTTCATATGTTTCGAAGTGGAATTTTATAAAGCCACAATCTTCTTCCGTAGCGGTTATAATAATTGCACCGGCGCCATTATTTACCTTAAATTCTCCCGTATCTCCTTTTTTAGGTTGTACATCGCCGGCTACAAGAAGTGCAGTAGCAATATTCCCATTTTTTATCATAGTATCAGCAATTTGCATTGCCTGAATTACTCCGCCACCACCGCTTTGCAGATCAAATGAGAACTGTTTGTTTGCTGCAGTACCATTGTTGAGTCTGTTTTGCACTAAAGAAGCTACAGCCGGTTCACTGATGTAATCCTCCGAGTATATGGAGCTGTTGATGATGAGATCAACGTCATTGATTGTTATTCCTGATTTTATTAAGCATTGTTTTGCGGCTTTAGCAAGAAGGTCAATTAATGTTGAATTTACCTCGCCATTCACAATGGAATATGCTTCTATTTTAGAGTTCATATCTTTTATTAAGGTCGTTAATAGTGAAAATAAGTGCTCCGATAACCAACCCTGAAGCATAACTTAGCAGCATTACTCTATCGTTCGTTTTAAATAGCCCTTTGTTAAGATATTTATATAATGTGGTAAAGTGTGTTGTGGAGGCAGTGTTGCCATTATCATACAGATTATCAATGACTTTTGGTGATGCACCAAAGAATTCCTGAAAGATCTTTTCACCGGATTGAATAGAGCGTTTTGCGGTTTGGTGCGGAATAAGATAATCAATATCGGAATAGGAGAGGAGAGCTTCTTTAAGGTTGTTTTTTATAATTTCAGGCGACCGCTCCAGCGATACATCATGAATAGTTTTCATATCAGTACACATATATGCACCCGGGAAATCGGTACATTGATATCCCATGCACAGGTCAGAATATTCACTAAGCGTTTGCATCGAGATAATATCAATTTCCTCTGTTTTTGATTTTGCCTGTTCGAAAATTACTGCTGCACCTGCATCTCCCACTGTTAATGAAGCCATTTCCGGGTGTGATGTGGAGTCAATATGACGTATTGCATTATCAGCGATGTTAGTGATATTCTCACCACTTATAACAAGACAGTTTTTTACCACTCCCTGTCTGATAAATGAGTTTGCCAGCAACGCACCTGTAATCATACCCGCACAGGCATTGGAAATATCGAAAACCTGTGCCTTCTTATTGCCAAGTGTCTTCTTTATCATCAGCGAAAGCGAAGGCTCAAAATAATATTTCGTACCATTGACATACCTTGATATAGAGCAGTTAATGATCATTTCAATTTCTTTAGCCTCGTATTTTGAATGCTTCAAACAACTTTCTGCAGCTTTGATTGCCAGAGAGAGCGAATCCTCCTTTTCTTCGCAAACATGCCTCGAGTGAATGCCGGTGAGCAATTCCAACTTCGGCTTTCTCTTTATTTTAAGCCTGCTTAACAGCGCATCAGTAGATACACTCTTCTCAGGATAGAATGCACCTATACTCTCTATTTTTGAATTATATGTCATTTTGATATTTTCTAATAAAACCAACAATGCTTTGAGCCAAAGGCCCGGGTGCATCTTCAGTGATAAAGTGTTTTGCGTCAAGCTTTAAATGCAACTGTTCTGCTGCTCCCGGAATAGTTTGCTGAAGAAGTTTTGCTCCCTCTGATGTATATGGATCGTTTGTGCTGAAAACAGTAAGTAAAGGAGTGTTTGTGTCTTTCAGTTTTTCCCATGATGCTTCAACAAATTTTGCTTCCCGGTGCCATGTTCTTACAGGAAGAATATTTGGAAGTCTTCGAACCGCAGTTTTCCTGTTGTTTTTAAAGGGTGCATCAAACATCTTCTTTGAAATCTGTGATAAAGTTGTTTTGGTGCCGGCATTTATAATACATGAGATTGGCAAAATCGGTGAAAATCTTGTAAACCACATCCACATTCTGAAGTGCACCGGAATATTTTGACCAATAACAGGAAGATATCCGTTACTAACCACCGTTCCCTTAATATTTACACTGTTATTAGCCAATAAAAGCAATGAAATCACTGTGCCCCAATCATTTCCGTACACATAAAGTTCATTGACCTTTAATTGTTTTTAAAAGTCAATGATAAGATCCCTGTGATTTTTCAATGTATAGGATCCGCTATCCATACAATCTGAATTTCCAAATCCGGGAAGATCAGGAGCAATACATCGTATTTTTTCTTCTTTTAGCGTTGGAATGATATTTCGAAAAGTATAGGACCAGGTCGGAATACCATGTAAAAGCAATATGACAGGCCAATTCTTTTCTCCTTCATCCAGATAATGAATTTTGATACCATTAATCGTAATGCTATGCGATGGGAATGGTGTTCGGATATTTTTTTCTCTATGCTTTAGCTGCCTCTTAATCATGAAAAATGCCTTAACCCTTTCTCAAAGGTAGTCATTTTTCCTGTTGTATTCTCTCGATTTTCCCTATCGGTAAAGTCTACAGAGGGTTTTTAGTACATAAACCATCAAACTGATGGATACTGTTGAGCGATTAATTAAAAAATCTACTTTTGCGGCATGGGAATGAAGAATATACGGCAGGAAGAAATAATCCACAACCTTGGATTTGAGACTTTGAATGAAATCCAAACTGTCACTGCGGAGACATCAGAAATAAATCATAATATATTACTCCTGGCTCCAACAGGTAGCGGTAAGACGGTGGCGTTTATACTGGGTTTTTTATCTCATATTAATGATAAAGACGGTGTTCAGGTACTTATTCTTGCCCCCACACGAGAGTTGGTCTTGCAAATAGAGTCGGTTTTGAAAAAGATGAAATTGCCCTGGAAGGTGAACTCTGCCTATGGCGGGCACCCGTTTTCCGTGGAGAAGAAGAACTTTATTCATCCTCCCCGGATTCTCGTGGGTACACCGGGACGCATTCAGGATCACCTGCAACGTGAAACCCTGGATGCCTCCGGAATTCACCATGTGGTTTATGATGAGTTTGATAAATCACTGGAGTTTGGCTTCGCTGATCAGATGGAGTATATCCGGCGGAAATTATTGAATCTTAAGGGGCAGACACTGGTATCTGCCACGCAAAATATCGAAATACCTGCCTTTCTCAGGTTCTTTGATTATGAAACGCTGGATTTTACCAGTGAGGATAGTAATTTGCTCTCATTGAAACAAATTATCGTTCCCAAAGACCAAAAGCCTGAGGGACTATTACAGTTTGTTAATAGCCTTGATACAGATAAAAACGTCCTGGTATTTGTGAATCATCGTGATGCATGTGATCGCATAGGTGATTATTTCCGGATTTTGAAAATGTCCTGCTCAATCTTTCATGGAGGACTGGAGCAAAACCAGCGTGAACTTGAACTCGCAAAATTCCGGAATGGTAGCTCTCGTGTGCTTATAGCTACCGATATTGCTTCCCGTGGTATAGATATCCCGGAACTGGATTATGTGATTCATTATCAGATATCACCACAGGAGAATGTCTTTACACACCGGAATGGCCGCACTGCCAGAATGAAAGCTACAGGAACAGCATTGCTTATCCGAAGTGACCAGGATAAATTACCTGAATACATATCTGAAGAACCGGAAACACTGACTTTTGATAAAGATTGTCCTGTGAAAACTGCCGATTGGGTGACTTTATATATCGGTAAGGGAAAAAAAGACAAGATTAACAAGATGGATCTTGTGGGATTCTTTCTTCAATTTGATTTTATGAAAAAGGAGGACCTTGGCCTTATTGAGGTTAAAGATTATTATGCCCTGGTAGCTGTTAATATTAGTAAACATAAGCAGTTGTTGAAAAGCTCACAGGGGTTGAGGATAAAGCGAATGCAACCCAAAATAGAAGTAGCGCGATAAATTATCTGTTGAGAATAATAGAAGAATTTTCCCTTTTACGGAAGCCTATAATTCATTTTGTACATTGAAGGTTAAATTTTACTTTTGGGCCTCCAAAGCAAAGCTACAATTTCAAAATAACAAACGGAATAATTACTCCATAAATATGTAAAAACCAAGAAGTAATGGAAAGGACTGATAAGAGATATTCATCATACATAACTGTTTTGCAAGAAGAGCTAATGCCGGCCATGGGTTGTACAGAACCTATTGCTATTGCATATGCTGCTGCCATGGCACGTAAAATTCTGGAAAGAAAACCCGACAGAGTTGTGGTTGAAGCCAGTGAAAATATTATTAAGAATGTCAAGAGTGTTGTTGTTCCCAACACCGGACGCCTGAAGGGTATCGAGGCTGCGGCTGCAGCAGGCATTGTTGCCGGAGATGCCGATAAAGTCCTTGAGGTAATTTCCGATGTTTCAGAAGCTGAAAAAAACAGTATTGCTCAATATCTTAATGAAGCAGAAATCAAAGTTGTAAAATCTGAAAGCAATCTGATTTTTGACCTTCTTGTGAATGTATTTTATGGTGATGAATGTGCGTCAGTTCAAATTTCACACTACCATACAAACATTGTGAAGGTAACGAAGAATAATGAAACTGTACTTCACAACACGCACTGTGATGATTTGAGCACAGACCAGTCAACAGATCGCTCGTTTATGAAAGTTGAGGATATTATCGATTTTGCGGAAACTGTTGAAATTGATGATGTTCGGGAGGTGTTGCAGCGTCAGATTGATTTTAATACTGCGATTGCAGAAGAAGGAATCAATAATGACTGGGGTGCAAATGTAGGTTCTACGATTCTGAAAGCCTGGGGTAGTGATGATGTGAAAGTTCGTGCCAAGGCTATGGCTGCTGCCGGATCAGATGCCCGAATGAGCGGTTGTGAGCTTCCTGTTATTATTGTTTCCGGCAGCGGAAATCAGGGCCTTACTGCATCTTTACCTGTGATTGAATATGCCAAAGAAATAAATGCTGATCAGGATAAACTATACCGTGCACTTTTGATTGCAAATCTGGTAACCATACACCAGAAAACGGGTATAGGCCGTCTCTCAGCATATTGTGGTGCAATTTCGGCCGGCGTAGGCGCTGGAGCTGGCATTACGTGGATCTGTGGTGGAGGATTCAAAGAGGTTGCTCATACCATTGTTAATGCGCTTGCAATAGTTTCAGGGATAATCTGTGATGGTGCAAAACCATCCTGTGCCGGAAAAATTGCCGCAGCTGTGGAAGCAGGAATTCTTGGGTATCATATGTATAAAAACGGACAGCAGTTCTATGGTGGTGAAGGAATCATTGTTAAGGGCGTTGAGAATACCATCCGAAACGTAGGCCGTCTTGGAAGCATCGGAATGCGGGAAACTGACAAGGAGATAATCAGAATTATGATGGGAGAGTAGGGGAAGGGATGTCGTTGTAGTCATTCTGGAGAGCCGTCGATTTATCGCGGCTCGGGTGTTAATTATATTGTTGTGGTTGTTGTGGTTGTTGTCGTTGTTGTGTATAAATTGTATTTTTATACTGGATATCAAATTTATTTATGAAGATTCCTGAACAATACAAGTTTATTATTCAGCTTGGGAAAGCGCTCCATACCTATGGCGTGCCATCCTATAAATCTCAGATTTATCTTAGTGAAATTGCTGAGAAAAAAGGGATTAAAGGGAGCTTTATGGATACACCTACCTGGATTAATTATGTGTTTTATGAAGAGGATGAGCATACATACAATTATGTGGAGTGCGTGCCTCCCGGAGAATTAAACCTTGGGGGACTTTCCCGGATTGTTGAGATTACCAACAATGTTTTGTCCGGGAAAAGTGACTTTTCTGAAGCCAAGACCAATATTGAAAACCTCAGGAATTCAAAAATGGGTTATGGCTGGCTTGTGGAACTTTTGGCGTATATGATCTCTGCCGGAGCATTCTGTATTATCCTTGATACCAGTTGGGCTTCAGCTTTTCTGGCTTTTTTCCTGGGTGCCGTTGTTTATGGTCTGACTTTGCTATCCAGAAAATCGGTTTATTTAAGAAGTACGCTGGAGTCGATGGTGGCATTTATCTCAACAATAATTACCGGTTTTATGGCGATGCACTTTGAGCAGATTAATATGTCAATGACTATTCTGGCTTCAATTATTGTATTTATTCCGGGTTTATCACTGACTACCGCTTTGGAGGAGATTACTTCTCGCAGTCTGGTGTCCGGAACCGCCAAGTTGTTTGATGCTCTGGTATCTCTGTTCAAGCAGTTTTTTGGTGTTGTACTTGCACTTGCAGTGTTCTCGATATTTGTTGAGTTGAAACCTAATGAAGTGGTTAATGATGTTCCGGCATGGTTTGATTATATAGCAATTCTAATGCTTACTTACGGTCTGGCACCTGTATTTAAAGTGCGATTAAAGGATGTCCCGTTTTGTGTATTATCAGGTTTTGCAAGTTATTATACAGCACTTCTCCTGGGTGACGCGGGCATATTGCTTAGTGTGTTTATTGGTACTGTAGTGGCAGTCACCTTCAGCAGGGTATTATCAATTATCACAAAAACACCCCGACTTGTGTTTCTTGTTCCCGGAATCATCATGCTTGTTCCCGGAAGCAAAGCTTTTATAGGCCTGAGCAGTATATTACTCGACTCGGGTCCGGCGCATAATAATATGGGAGAGCAAATTCTATATATCTTTATGGGAATAATAGGCGGTTTATTGTTCTCCGGAAGGTTTATGGATAAGAAAGAACCTGCGCCCCTGAAGCTGGAGGGGAAATAGTATTTTGGTTTTTTGATGTTCTGATAGCTACTTGTCAAAACTATCAAGAAAGAAATTAGTCTTTGGTTCTTCTTTCTTCTGTTTTCCATCAATATTATAGATAAAACTCAGGATAAAGTATTGGGATTCATTTTTACGTCTGTTGCGTTGACTATATTGATCTCCATTGATATCTAAAGCATCAAGATCCAATCCATACCTATAGCTGTTAAATACATCTGAGACTTTTAAAACAAGTTGACCTTTATTTTTAAGAATTTTCTTGCTTATTGCGGCATCCGAGTAATATCTGTGAATATATGTTCCCATCACAGACGGAAGTGAAGAACGGTAATAAGCATATATCTGTACTCCAATTCCTCCTCTGAATCTAAAGTTTGAGGAGCCATTCAGGTTCCATCCGGTCATACTTTTATTGACTTCATTGTATGCGTATGAACCAACAAGCGTTGTATTGAATATATTCGCTCCGGCATTGAGATTCCACCATTTATACGGATTGAATGATATTGTTGCTTCTGCTCCGGGCATTTTCGCTTTGCTAAGGTTCATAAAGGTAACATACAGCGCACTGTCATTGGAAGCGGACTTGACTCTTGAGATGGCATTGCTGATATCACGATAATAGAGTGAAACTGCAACAGTGATTTTTTTGCCTGCAAATCGATGTCCGGCCTCATAGGAATTCACATACTCCGGTTTAAGCTCCGGGTTCCCGCGATGTTGATTCATTATATCAGCATACTCATCAGTATATGGATTAAGCATCTTTATGGTAGGACGATTGATTCTGCTCGTAAATGCTGCATATATTGTGTGCAGTTTTGCGATTTTAGCAGATATTGTTGCTGACGGAAAGAGGTCAATGTACCGGTCGGTATCAATAGCATTCTGCGATGTCTTTACATATTCAGCTCTTACGCCACCCTGAAAAACAAATCGTTTCCGGTTGCCTGAAAACTCAGCATAGAGTGCATTAATCTGTTGGAAGAAACAAAACATGTTATTCAGATCCGGATCATCATACCATAGCCCGCTGTCATAATTATAACTCTCTGATATGAAATTGTTTAATAAGTCTCTGGTGTTGTTGCTGTACCCGGTCTCAAATAAAAAATTCTCTGTAACAGGATGCGAATAATCCAATGACACATCATAAATGCTGTTATTTTGATTCAGAGAAGTATTCTGTAATGCCGGTTCATCATATTCATTGAGGTAATGTTTGTTTTCCATTTTTTGTATCTGATCCAGCAATGAGTAGTGCGCCTTTACAGTTAAATTATGGTTTTCATTATCAAAAACCAGATTGTAGTGAATGTCACTTTCCAGGTTGTAATTGTCCAGTGATAAACTGATTGCTTTGTTGGATGCTGATTCAACATCACCGTTGGGAAAAAGTGTCTGGTAGTTTATAGCGCGATTTGCGTGGTTAAATTGTTTTGATCCTGTTATAGAGAAACCAATCTGTTGCTTACCTGATAGGTTGTAAATATATGATGATGTAAAGATGGCATTGTTAATATTATCATCCATGCGGTCAAACTGATAGTAATTAAGCCCATCCGGCATTCCATAATTACTGCGCAAATGCTCCTTGGTTTGAAATTTCGTTTTATGGTGATAACCTCCACTCACATAGAGCGATGATTTTTCTCTGAATTGCGAGAAACCTGCGTTTCCACCAAATGTCTCCGGAAGACCGACATTGAGCATCAGCGTGGTTTTGCTGTTTTTGCCGTGATTTGTTTTTAGGATTATATTAATAATCCCTGACATTCCGTCTGCTTCATATTTTGCTGATGGATTATTTATCATCTCGACTTTTTCGATCTGACCGGCAGGAATCTGGTCTAATGTTTTGGTCAACTCAGATCTTTTTCCGTTTATAAGCACTGTAACCTTGTCGCTCCCGCGGTAATTTATATTTCCGTCAATATCGATATCCACAGAAGGTAGCGTAGCCATCACTTCCCGGGCTGTTCCCTGAATAGCTGTAATGTTCTTTGCCACATTAATCGTAGTTTTTTCAATAGTAGTCTCCACCAGGTTTTTTTCTGCAGTAACCTCATAGGTCTCCAGAGAAAGGCTTTTAGGCTGAAGAAGGAATTCGATATTTGTTCTCTTATCGTTTAAACGGATGCTTTTTCTGCAAGTATTGTAACCCATATAGGAAGCTACCAATGAATAGGAACCCGGCTTGACTGATGCGAATGAAAAACCGCCTTCGTTGTCAGTCAAAACACCCTGCAGCATTTCATTGTCAGTGGCATAAAGCTGCAGTGATGCGTAGGGTAGACCTTCGCCGGTAATGCTGTCGGACACAATGCCCGTTATTGTACATAGTTTTTCCGGTGAATCTGCAAAGGTAAAACCTGATATTAATAAGAATGAAATAATAAAACAGAGCGACTTTATATATTGCATGTTTATGATCTGATTATAAAGCCGTAAAAATAAATAAATTATCGACTGTCAATGTCCTTGTAATGATTCACTTCCTTACAAGGCCATAGTCATGCAAGAACAGTGTCTTGTTTCTCCGAATCCGGTTTATTCTATCCGGATAGTTTTAGTGATGAAGTGATTCGCTTTTTGAAACCTTTTATCAGGCTGACCACCACCAACAGAAATAATATACTCTTCCGGTGAAATCTGAAATGTGCCCTTCTCATCTGCCATGGCAATGTTTTTATAAGGCACAGAGATCGTCATTTCTCTCTCTTCACCGGCCTGTAGGCTGATCTTTTCAAATGCGATTAACTTTCTGATAGGGTAAAATTGAATGGATTCTTTATGGCCTGCATAAACCTGAATCACTTCGTCGCCATCGTAATTACCTGAATTCATGATTGTAAACCTTATGTCCAGCGCAGAGTCGTTGTTTTGAATATTCAGATTGTCATAATCAAAAGTTGTATAGCTCAGTCCATAACCAAATGGGTAAAGAGGTACACCTTTAAAATATTTATAGGTTATGCCCTGCATATTATAATCATCAAAAGGCGGTAAATCGTTAACGGTTTTATAGAATGTTAGCGGAAGGCGGCCTGAAGGATTTGCTTTTCCAAAGAGGATATTTGCAATTGCGGTACCTCCATCCTGCCCGGGATACCATGCTTCAAGGATGGCAGGAATATGTTCATCACACCAGTTTATTTTCAGTGCGCTTCCATTCATCAGCACAAGCAAAATATTCGGGTTTACATCGTATACTTTTTTTATGAAATCCTTTTGCTTTGCAGGAAGGTCTATGGTTGTGCGGTCACCACCCAGAAAACCTTCAACTTCCACATCCATCTGCTCACCTTCCAGCCATGGGGATAAACCCATAAAAAGGACAACCTGATCAGATTCTTTGGCCAGATTCAGTGCTTCCTTTTCAAGATTTCTTTGCGGCCGGCTCCAGATAAGACGGACCTCACTCTCCCCATCTTCCTCTTTTTGCAGGATACGGATTGCATATTTTTGATTCTCTTTAAGCATGACCTTCTTATAGTACGGGAAGGAACCATGTGGCTGGGCCCGTTGTGCCAGAAGGCTGTCACCGAGATGTACTTCATACTCAGTCCCGTATGCACCGATGTAATATTCACCGGTCTGCGGAGCTATAATGTACCCACTCCATTCAATGGCAAAATTGTCTTCATCCAATTCAGGAGCAGGAGCCTTGTCCCACCAGTTAAAATCAATGATACTGTCAACTCTTGTGAAGGCCGGATCTCCTTTCATCTCCCTGTTATCATAGTATTTTCCCAGAAGCCCTCTCTTCTCGCAATTCTCTTCCGGCCTGAGGTATTCTGATGAAACAGTTTCCATAAACGGCATGTTTTCAGCCCAGTCGCAACCCAATGCATATTTTACGATGACATTATTCCCTGCAAGTTTTGTAATCCCATCAAAGGGCGTAACAGGATTTATTGGAGTACCATTGTAATTGGCAAACATCACCTCTGCATTGTTGGCATTGGGTCCGATTACCGCTATCGATTTAATCTCTTCTGACAGTGGCAGCGTTTGTTTTTCATTTTTGAGTAAAACCATTGACTCTTCCGCTGTTTTGAGCGCAATACTCTGATGTGCCTTATTGTCAAGAATCTCAATCGGGATATTGCTCCAGGGAACATTCTTCCGGTTATCGAACATTCCGAGCTTAAACCTTGCCAGCATTAGTCTTCTAAGGGCTGTGTCGACGAATGTTTCATCTACAAGATTAGAGTCAACAGCCTGTTGCAGGTCGCGGTAAACAACGCCGCAGTTGAGGTCAGTGCCGGCTTTTAGTGCAATGGCACCTGCCTGAGGACTGTTTTCAGCGGTTTCCTGGAAAGTGTAAAAGTCGCTCAGCGCCCAGCAATCAGAAACCACATATCCTTTAAATCCCCACTCTTTTCGTAATACTTCTTCAAGCAGGAACTGATTGCCGCAACAGGGATTTTCTTTGTAGAGATTGTAAGCACACATCACTGACTGTACGTTGGTTTCCATGATACAATCCCTGAAGTGGGGGAGGTAGGTTTCATAGAGATCCTGATCTGTGACATCCGCGTTAAAGGAGTGGCGCTCCGGTTCGGGACCACTGTGAACTGCAAAGTGTTTTACTGTCGCTATTGCTTTCAGGTATTTCGGGTGATCGCCCTGGATGCCTTTTATGAAAGGAATGGCAATCTGAGCTGTTAGATATTGGTCTTCACCATAGGTCTCCATACCACGACCCCACCGCGGATCTCTGAAGATATTGATGTTGGGCGTCCAAAATGTTAATCCCTGATAGATTCCATGCTTATCCCTGCGTATATAATCATGGTATTTTCCCCTTGCTTCATCAGAAATTATCGTTGCCACATCAAAAATCAGAGATTTATTCCATGTTGCAGCCAGTCCGATAGCCTGAGGGAATACAGTCGCTTTTCCTGACCGCGCTACTCCGTGCAGGCACTCATTCCACCAATTGTACGCCGGAATTCCCAAACGGTCATTTGCCGGCGCATCATAGCGCAGCTGTTCGATTTTTTCTGCCAGGGTCATTCTGATGACCAAGTCATCTACCCGCTTTTCGAAGGTTAAAGATTCATTTAAGTAGTCAGGTGTTGCTTCGTTACATGATGTAATTATCATCGTTGAAAGGATTAGGAGCCCCAAATATTTTTTCATAATTGTTAATTATAAATCCCGTGTTATTTTGATAGTGTCAAAAGTACACAAAGTAACAATCCAGTCCAAATAAATAATTGCTTCGCCGTGTGACAGGATTTCTTACAACGAATTATGCATAAATATTAACTGCTCTGACTTCCGCCATAGTAAAAACAGCCTTCCGGAGTTCTTTCCTTATTACATCCTATTTTCCGCTAAGATCGTAGAAGATATCATCGTTAATGCCAAAGTCAAATCTGCCGTTGGTCATACTTTCAGGAACTGAATTTTGTAGGAATTTCAGTGAAAATGTTCCCGAAAGAATAATTTGCTCCTCTTCATCATCTACGAAAAGTTTCTGAGCTCTTTTGAAATGAATTTCGCCATCAAGGATTTGAAGCTCTTCTGTGTCGCCAAGTGTCATCTCAACTTTAACGTCTTCATCGATAAAATTGATGATATGGTCATTATAGGAAAGTAAATCAGTGTATTCGTTTATCTCCGAATCAATGAAGGTGAATTTAAGAGCCATGTAGTTGCCATAACTGTAGTCATAAGGATTGTATCCCTGAAAAAGTAATGAGATAGTGCTGTCGTTTTTGATGATTTTGAGCGGAATTTCATCGGTGGAATAGGTGAAATATTTGCGTTCCCAAATCACTCCGAATGTGTTATACCCCCATTCTGTATAGGCCGGTAGATTCGAGTAGTCTGAGTCGGGAATATAGATAGAATCATTTAATTCAGATTCTTTTGAGCAGCCCGTAACAATGAGTAATGATATGGTGAATATGAACAGGATATTTTTCATGGTCTTATTTATTTAAAGGAATTAGAAAAGAGATATTTCCACCGAATGCTACATTCTGTTCAACCAGTGATAAAGCATCAGGAGTAAGCACAAACGAGAGTAAATCCATCTCAAAGCGGATATTGGGTTTGTTTTTCTGTCCGATTTGGAGCCCGCCACCGAACCCGGCTAAAGCATAGAAGTTTTGAGGGTCTTCAAAAAGAGCCAAAACCTCCGGTTCATAAGAATTCATCTCTTCGTTATAGAAAGTTGCCCTTTTGTTTGTATTAACCCTAAAATTCAGATCCATTCCGATTTTTCCGTAAAGTTGAAAGTATTTTGAGGTTATAGGTGCAAAATTAAAATCCAGCGGAATACCTATATAATGACTTAAAAACCGAAGTTCTGAAATACGGTAATAATATGATTCATTATCCTGCTGATTTAGAAGTACGTAAAAATAGTCGGGATGACTGTCAGAACCGGAATATTTTGCAATAGAGGCATTCATCGTTGAATAGCTGATTCCTCCGGATACCCACAGATGATTGTCCAACATCCTGTACTCGGCATTGATTGAGGCATAATAAGATAATGACATAAGTGATAATGCAGAATATCTGTATGAATATCCATAGTAGTATGATGCCGATTCACGGATGAATTCGTGCTCTTTTTCAAAAGTGTTGAAGGTTTTAATTCCGGATTCTATACCAATATATAAGCCGGGAACGGAAATCTCAGGCTCATGATCAGTAGAAATACTCTGCGCAGAAATGCATGTTCCGAAAAACAGCATTAATATTAAAATAGTATTCTTTCTCATATTTATTATGTTTTTATTCCTCATCTATATTCAGATCTATATTTAATGCTTTGGACAATATTCTGCCCTTCTCAATAGCTATATTTTTTTCTCCATTATACAAAGCAATCTCTTCTTGCTGTGTAATAAGAAACAAATTGTAGGTTTCTCTTACATCCTGACGTGTAATTGACAGAACACTCATGGTTTGTGATTCCATGGATTTAAAAATTTGCAATTCAGATGGATTCTTAATACTTCTCCATTTTCCGAATTTCACGAACAGTACTGAGATATACTCCTTTAGCAATAACTCATCAGTATTTATAATCATACCATCTATTACCGAGATCAGGATTAATCAAAAAAGAGATATTAATGATGCAACAATACCAATATTAAAAAATGCAACAATGCCCCCAATAAAGGATATATATCCTAATGCCCGGAAATTCTGGGGTAGTTTTCCTTTGCGAAAATTTATCTTCATGTGGGATAAGATTTGATGCATTTGACTATAATTACTATCTTGCGTTACAGTTTTTGTTAAAGGTTTGAAGAAATAAAAAAAATATGACTATCACTCAGATTTTATCATTTGCCGGAGCTTCAATATTGTTAACGTTGATGCCCGGTCCCGATATAATATATGTACTGACGGAGAGCCTGACAAAAGGGTTGCGTACCGGAGTTTCTGTCGCCGTGGGTCTGGTGACCGGAGTTCTGATTCACACTACATTGGCTGCTACAGGATTGTCGCTAATTATTCAGCAATCAGAAATTGTTTTTTCTGTGATAAAATACCTTGGCGCCGGGTATCTCTTTTTTCTTGCCTGGTCGGCATCACAGGAGAAGCAACTTACGCTGGATCAGGGTGCAGGCAAAGTGATTGATGACAGGACTTTTTTTCAGCTTTTCCGAAAAGGTTTTTTTATGAATATCCTGAACCCTAAAGTTGCACTCTTTTTTATTGCTTTTCTTCCGCAATTTATAGTATACGAAGGAATCTCTCCCATGTGGCAGATGATTATCCTGGGATGGGTGTTTATTATTCAGGCATTTTTGATTTTCGTGATGGTTTCAATGCTGGCAGGACGTTTTGCCCGATTTTTCAATCGTCCCAAATTTCAGACTTTTGCAAAATGGGGTAAGGTCGCAGTTTTAGTGCTTTTAGGGTTAAGTTTGATTTTTGCCGGACATTGATTTGCCTTCATCATAACTCTAAAATCATTTCATATTGCTTTCCTTTTGGTTCAATACCGAGTGATGAAAGAAATGAAACCATACTTTGACATCTTGTATCAATATTAATTATTTTAAAGGAATGATGTGTTATGCCTTCAATTGCATCCTTAAGAAGTGAATATCCTATTCCCTTTCGGCGGTACTCTTTATGAACTGCAAGCTGTGTGATATCTCCGGTTGTCGGTTCAGATATGCAATATCCTGCAAGCTCACTATTTATTAAAACCCCTCTGATTCTGAAACTATTCAGGTCTCTGCTGATAGATTCGAAACTGTTTTGCCAGGAAGGCTCGTAATCATTAAAGTTCTTATTATTAATGCATTGTTCTAAGGTGATTGAGGTTATCTCTACTGCTTTAGCAGAAATATTATGCTTGTAATCAATTGTTTTTTCAGGTAAAACATAATACAGGAATTCACGTGATACCTTAAACCCAAAATCCTTATAAACTTTTACTGCTGTTTTGTTATGCTGAAGAACTTCAAGAAGATATTGGTTTACGCCGGCATCCTTAAGAAACGAAATGCTGTGATTAAAGATTTTTCCTGCCAGTTTATTCCCGCGGAAGGATTCCAATGTGCCTGTCCCCGTGTCATATGCGGTAAAGAGGTCGTTGTATATTCCTGTACCGTTAAGCGTAAAAGAGACTAAATCATTGTTATGAAAAGCCCCGAAGGATAATTTTGCATTATAACCCCGGCGGTGAATCATTTTATACAATTCATCATGGGTAACCTGCATCTCATAATCTTTAAATGCTTTACTAAAGGCATTAAACAGTTGGCCGAATGAGATTTTTTCCAATGAGTTAATTTTGAATTCCATGTTCAAAGATTTAATTATTGAGACCGAAATAAAGCGGTTTTGTTTCACAAAAAAGCATTTGGAATTCAAAAAATGGCTGAAAGTGATATTACGGACAGCCAAAAAAACTTCTATTATCCTATCCTATCTGAAATATACAGTGTATTTAAATAGAGTTATCTGATAGAATTTTTTATCATTTGAAGTTAAAATAATCACATCGCTTGTAAACCTAAATATTCTTTTACTTTCTCATGATCAAAATTACTTTTCAGGAAAGGATGCGCCTCCGTGTTAAATATATAGTCATCGAGCACAAATGCTCCGGTGTGATGTGAAAATGTCAGGTAGAGATATTTCATTGTTTCCGCAAAGAAAAAGGTAGCCATATAGTCTTTCTTCTCCATGGTTTCCACATTGGCAACTGAAGAAAAGGCGATATCTGTTTTGCAATATTCTTTAATATCTGACCAATATTGAACTACCATGTTATAATACTTTTCCTTACCCGTGAAGTGATACAAATAATATGCTGATTCAATGATTTCCGGATTGAGATCATATACAGGGTAGGTGGGTTTTGCTGCGTTAAAGTCATAAACCATTGGTTCCAGCCCATAACGGTTCCAAAGCCAGTCCCATGTAGCCTGGTTTTTCTCTGCTCTTTCAAAATCACCATTTAATGCCAGTACTGCCGGCATAAACGCATCATAAAGGGTAACTATTCCACCTTCTCTGATTTCATCGTTATCGGCATACATCAGGTGTGTCTTTTTCATGCCGGTATTCATGTCCACACGCTTATACCAGAATGACGTGTCGCTCTCTTCCACAAGGTATTTATTAACTGCCTCGATGCTTTTGTCCCATATGGGTTTCAGGTCTTCATCGCCAAACATCAGATATGCCTTTAGCAGATATTCATAATAGGAGTCTATTCCGGCACCTATGTGGCTTGTGTTATTCATCCATTCACCACTTTCTACATTGATAACCTCAGCAACAAGGTTGATTTCAGAAACACGATCCCATATCGCCAGGTTTGCCCTTTTCGCTGCCTGATAATAGACCGGGTTCTTTGTATAATAGCTTAAAATTCCCATCTCGAAAATGTAGGTTGCGGCTTCAGCAATATTAACCCTGTCACCTTTTGCTTCACCTGTTCTCAGGTTAAACCAGTAGTATGGAATTCCTGTTGGAGAATCAAATGCCTTCAGCATGCGTCGTCCGAAATCTTCAGTTTTATCCAGAATCTGCGTGTTCCCGGTATACTCATACATGGCCAGCATCCCGCCAAGGATTCTTATGTTGACTTCAAAAGTCTTTACAAAAAGATCCTTATCCCAACTTACACTATCAATGATATAGTCTTCAATCTCTTCCGCATATTCTTCCAGACCCATCACCTTCATTGTGCTGTATGCATCAATAGGAGAGATGTGAAGAGACTCTTCGTACCAGTCTTTATAGCCTTTGGATAGCGGGAGCAATACATCATGCCCCCAGGCATAAGTTTTATACCCTTCCCAGCTTCGTATGAATTCAGATTTTACCTCGTTGGCAAGAGCAAGGTCCGGATTTTTATTTTCCGATTCAGTGGTGCTGTTTATGCATGATGAAAATAGAATAATGGTAGTAGTAAATAACAGGAATGTTTTCATTGGATAAGATTTTTACGCTTCAAAGGTAATTTAAAAAATCCTGTCATTTATGAAAGATTAAGAGATTCCGGTTTTCTGTTCTGTCTATTGTGATGGTAAAGTGCTTCAGTATATCGCTGCCAATATCAATACCCATTGGCAGCTTCATAATGAGTGGTTTTGATGTCTGGAGTGACGAGATGCACAGTAAATGGTTACATGCATATTTATGTGTTTTTTAGAAAATCATTAGTGGGCTGTGACAACAATTTTATTTTTTGTATTTTTAACCTTTGAATCCTTAATATAAAAGATACGCAAACTTTGATGGGTTTGTGTATTGTGCAATATACAGCCAAAGCCAACTATTGAAGTAATTAAAAAGTGGAGAAATGAAAATCCGTACAACCATATCCATTTGCGCAGTCACCATATTTTTTCTATTATTTTCTGCTTTCGATATTTATGGAAGTAACATTGATAGCTTGAAAATGCTTACGCATTCTGATGATGCCAAGGTCAGGCTTGAAGCATATATTGCGCTTTCAAATCAAAGAAATCTTCCATCCGGAGATAGAATTGAATATTCACAGGCGTGGTTAATGCTGGCCATAGAACAGAACGATCCAAACAGTGAAGCTTCAGCGCATCTTTCAGCAGGAGCAGCCTACACGGATGCCGGAAATTATGATAAGGCAGTATATAGTTTGCAAAAATCGATACAGATTTATGATTCTCTGGATGATAAGAAATTTAAAGCCAGAGCACTGGAGGTGCTTGGGAGAACATACTTCTATCTTAAACAACCGGAGCGAAGCCTGGAGATGATGGAAGAATCGGTTGCGCTAAAGATTGAGTTGGGTGACCCTGCCGAAATAGGATGGTCGTATATCGGTCTTGGAAGTGTTCATGCCATAATGGGGAATTTTGATGAAGCGCTTGAACTCTTTTTGAAATCTGAAGCAATTTTGGAGGACTTGCAAAACACAGAGAATCTCTCAAAGGTTTATAATAATATAGCCAATATCTATTTTGCGAAAGATGAATTGGATAAAGTCCTGCCTTATCGCTTAAAGGCACTGGCCTTGGATCGCGAGGCAAATTATGAGCAACAGATATCTTATAAGACATATAACCTGGCGGAGTATTATTTGGCTGTTAATCAACCTCAGAATGCCTTGCCCTATCTTCAGGAATCAATATCCTTATCTGAAAAACTTCAGGATAAAGAGTTGCTACTGGATAATTATAAGCTTTTAACGATCCATTATATTCTTACTGATAACCATGAAATGGCTCAGCAATATCTCTATGAAGCTTTTTTGTTGAGTGAGGAGCTTTTTTCCGGTGAGTTAAGCCAAAAGGTGGGGGAGATGCAGGCACTTTATGAAACCGAGAAAGCAATAAAGGAGAAACAGGCTGCTGATATAAAACTTTCTGATGCAGAACAGAAAAAAGATATTATCCTGTTGCTGTTATTAATTGCTGTCATTGTACTGGGAGTATTTATTTACATTTATATCGAAAAGAGAAGATTTAATGCATTATTAAAGTCGGAGGTTCAAATAAAGACTCAGGAATTAGAGATGGCAAATATTGAGCTAAAAAGCAATATCTCGCTATTAACAGAGGCAAAAGAGAAAGCAGAGGAGAGCGATCGACTTAAGTCTGCATTTTTAGCTAATATGAGTCATGAAATACGGACTCCGATGAATGGAATCCTTGGCTTTACCGCACTTCTTCTTGAGCCTGACCTAACAAGTAAGGAGAAGGATGAGTATATAAAAATCGTTCACCAAAGCGGACAAAGAATGCTGAATACCGTGAATGATATTGTAGAGATTTCTAAAATTGAGACGGGCATAGTTGAGGTAAAGAAAGAAGAGACCAATTTTAACAACCTTTTAAAAGAGTTATATGATTTTTATAAGCCGGATGCGTTAAAGAAAGGATTAACCCTGCATATTGACAGCTTTTTACCCGATGTTTCTGAAATAATACTTACTGACCGCAATAAGGTAAATACTATCCTTTGTAACCTGCTCAGAAATGCAATAAAATTTACGGAAAATGGCCAGGTGAATATTGGTTGTCGTTTAATCGAATCCGGTATAGAGTGTTATGTAAAAGATACAGGAATTGGTATCCCGAAGGATCGGCAGGATGCTGTTTTTGATCGTTTTGTTCAGGCAGATATTGCCGATATAAATGCTTACCAGGGTGCCGGGATAGGACTCTCGCTTTGCAAATCATATGTTGAGATGCTTAATGGAAAAATATGGGTGGAAAGTGAGCAAGGTAATGGCTCGGTTTTTTATTTTAGTTTGCCTGTTTGAATCAAATCGTATAATTCTGAAATAATATGTATTTTTATAGAGTATATACCTAACGGATTTTTATGGCAAATTCTCTGAATAATGACGAACGTGAATTACGGAAAGAGCTTGAAAAGGTTAAGAAAAGTGAATCTCTATACCGGCTCTTGGCAGAAAACACCTCTGACCTGATCCGGTATCAGCTTCCTTCGGGGAAATTCAATTATGTATCACCAAACATTATAGATTATACCGGGTATTCTGCCGAAGAGTATTACCGGTTTGAACCTATGGAGAATGTTTTTCCTGATGATCATGGCCTTTTGTATGATGCAGTGGAAAAGTTTAAGCTAGGTGCAGAGTCATTGAGTCTTCAGTACAGGATATTTCATAAAACCGGAAAAATCATCTGGCTTGAATCCAGAATTCGCGCTATTAAAGATGACAATGGAGACTTAATATCCCTTATATCATCTTCAAATGATATCACAGAGAAGAAAGTAACTGAGCAACAACTGAAAGAGAGTGAGACCAGATACAAGCAACTTGTTGAAACTGCTGTTGATGCCATTTATCTCATAAATGCAAAGGGAATAGTTGTCGATACAAATCATCAGGCAACTATCATGCTCGAAAAAAGTAAAGATGAAATTATCGGGCAAACAGTTGATGTTATTGATCCTAACTTTCCCGTTGATGCATTTCTGGAATTTTGGAGTCAGTTTCCTTTTGATACCCAGAGGACTTTCGAGACTACTCATACCTATAAAGCAGGGAATATTATTCCTATGGAAATTAGCGGGAAGAAATTTTTACTGGATGGAGAGACTTATTATTATGGCATTGCAAGGAATATTAGTGAGCGAATGAATGCCTTTAACCGTATAGAAGCAAGTGAACAAAAGTTAAAGTCCTATATTGAAAATGCTCCTGACGGAGTGTTTGTTGCAGATGAAAACGGTCAATATCTGGAGGTAAATCCTGCTGCATGTAAATTAACCGAATATGATGCCGAAGAGCTGGTGAATAAATCAATTTCCGATTTATTACAGCCAGAGTATGTTGAAAATGGTTTTAGGCACTTCCTGGAAGTAAAGGAAAAGGGTTTTGCCAAAGGAGAACTGGGTTATATTACTAAATCCGGAGAGAAAAGGTTTTGGTATGTTTCGGCAGTGAAAATATCTGAGACACGCTTCATGGGTTTTGTTAAGGATACTACTGAGGCAAAAAAAGCATTTGATACTGTAAATATGTTTTTTGAGCAGCCAGTCAATATTCATCTTGTTGGCAACATAAATGGTGTTATAAAGAAAGTTAACAGGGGTTGGGAAGAAACACTTGGGTACTCTAGGGATGAAAGTTTGGGCAAAAATATCATTGAATTTATCCATCCCGAAGACAAAATCTCAACGATTAATGAATTAAAAGAGCTCGAAAAAGGCAAAACAACTTTTTATTTCGAAAACAGATACAGGCATAAGGATGGAAGTTATCTACTGTTGGCATGGTCGGCAATATACAATGCTTCTGTAGGAGAATTACACGGTGTTGCCAAGGATATTACAAAGCAAAGATCCTTTTCCGAAAAGCTGGAAGAATCCGAAAAAAGATATCGTAATCTTGTGGATAC
>PKSY01000061.1 GCA_002869405.1 Marinilabiliales bacterium | reverse complement strand
GAGGACTGGAAATATTACCATTTTCTTGAGGTAACCATGAAGCCAAAGAATATTGAACCTCAGCGACTCAAGGAATTAATGAGGGAAATCAACAGGGACTTGTTTTGTAAGGAAAACCTGCGTAAACGTATGTTCCGGACACTCTGGTATACAAAATCCTTTACTGCTGCTTATCAGTCATATGCATATAACTGCACCTATGGAAGGATGGGTCTTGAAGAAGAGATATATGACGATACTAAAGAGGGCTTAAATTATAATCTGGAATGGAAGAATCGTCCAAGATCAAAATACTTAAACAGGACAGACTGGATTATAGCCATTTTATACCAGACATTCTGGAGACGGTATCATTATAAGCAGGCTAAATAGATATCTCTTTCAGCTCTCCGCCCTGAAACGCTTGTATAATCTTGTATCTCTTGATTTTTCCACTGCTGGTCTTCGGAATCTGATTCGAGCGAACCAACACAAAATTGCTGATTGGAATGCCAAGCTTATTTAAGAAATAGCTACCAACCTCCTTGCATTTTGATCTTGTTGCCTGATTATCACTTCCAACCATAAAGGCGATTATACTGTCATGACCTTTTTTCTCATCATGATATCCGCCAATGATAAACTTTCCATACACCAAATCACACTCTCTGATTGCCGTTGCCTCAAGGTCATTGGCATAGTAGTTACTACCATTAATAAAAATAATGTCTTTATATCTACCTGTAATATAGAGGTCGTCCATCAATATAAAACCCTGATCTCCGGTTCGGAACCACTCATTTTTATTTTTTGATTCAGGCTTGTCTTTATCACGAAAATATCCCTGAAAAACACTCTTTCCTTTTACACAAATCTCTCCAACCATGCCATCCTTTAGAATATCTCCTTTTCGGCTTTGAATGGAAATTTCCACACCTGACAATGGTTTCCCTACACTTACAATCCGTTGTGTCTCTTCCATTGAACCATTATAAATCCTTGCAGCATTGTTTTTTACCAAACAATAACGCTTAAAAGTAGTTACAATCGGTTTTGTGCCAATTGGATTAAATGTGATAGCAAGTGTTGCCTCAGCCATACCATAAACCGGCATCATGGCGTTTTCACGAAATCCGTATTTCCTGAAGTTTTCAATAAACTGTTCCATAATCTCCGGAGAAATGGGCTCAGCACCATTAAGTAAACCTCTTAGATTTGACAGATCAATGTTTCCAGGATCTTTTCTAAGCATATGACGGTTTACCAATGCTAACCCAAAATTGGGACATCCTGAAATGTTAACTTTTCTCTCAGACATTGCCTGAAGCCATAAAAACGGATTTTTTATGAAATCAATAGTTTCAATATGTATCTGATAATGTGAATAGTAGATGGGTGTAATATGATAGCCAATAAGTCCCATGTCATGGTATAATGGCATCCAGTTGGCTGTACAATCCAAAGAAGAAAGCTTTAGTCCTTCTGCTATTGAATCTGCATTTGTTAAAAGGTTTTCATGCGATAGCATCACTCCTTTAGGATTACCTGTGCTACCGGATGAAAATTGAATATATGCTGTGTCTTCCGGTTTTGAAGCAGTGGTCACTCCCTCTGATAAGTTTTCAAAACAAATATTGTCATAAATTATTTGTCCTTTATCAATATGCTCAAAATGAGTGTCTTTCAACGATGATGGCAGAATTAAACAGGGTTGGTTTAGCAAGTCATAAACGCTATATAGTTTCTCTGCTGCAGGATTATGCGAATTAAAAGATACAGGTGGTTGTAATATTGTAGGAATTATTCCTCCCAATACAGCTGCCCAGAAAAAACTTATGGTTCTTTTATTGCTGTCAGAAGCTAATATCAGATAATCACCTTCCCGGAGACCTCTTTCTCTTAATGCGGTCAATATCTTTTTGGCATTCCGGAATAACTGGTCATATCTGATATCCTGAATCTCTCCGTTGCTCTCAACAAATCCTATCGTCAATTCACCATGTTTTTCTGCAGCCTCAATAAGCACTTGCTGCAGGCTGGTGCAAGCGGTTTCCCTGTATCTCTCTCCCATGTGTTATTTCTCCTTTGTCGCTTCTGATAACCGGTAATAATACATCGATTTTTGGTCGTTGCCGTATTGCTTGTGCAGATAACTCAGATTAATTAACAACTGCTTGTGCGGATAAATCTTCACAGCCTCTTCCCAGAAACGCATCGCTGCAAGTGTATCTGAATTAAAAATGTAATAATTACCAATGTTTGTATATGCTGTTATATTTTTAGGCTCCTGCTTTATAATCTCACGATTTGTTTTTATCGCATTCTCAAGATCTCCCTTTTGATAGTAAAGATCTCCAAGGGCATTTCTCACCTGCCAGTAATCCGGATCCGCTTCAAGAGCCTTTTTATATGCTTCCTCTGCCTTATTGTACTCCTTTAACTGTGCATATGAAAATCCCAGGTTAAACCATGCCTCGGGTTTGTCAGGATTTTGTTCAGTGGCTTTTTTCAACCATGGAACAGCCTTCTCATAATTGTTAACATTATGGGCATAAAAACCACCGAAATTATTCAGTGCTTCATAGTTTTCAGGATACAACTCCAGCGCCCTTGTGTAGTGTTTTTCTATCTTTTCTATAAACTCCTCATTTTTACGTAAATCAATACCAAGCTGATTATTGTAGTAAAAACGGGATGTTAATGCCTGTGCGTAAAGCATATTTGCTTTGACAGAATTATCAAGGTGGTTTATATCTGCCTCATACAGGCTTAGATATGTGCGCCAATCTTTGTTCCTTGTAAAAGTTTTTATCCCGTAAGGAATGATGAATATTACACAAAAGAGTACGATAAAACGTACATCACGAAACGATTTCACCTGACTACCGGGAGCGGTTTTAAATATCATGTATATCAGTGATACCAGCACAATGGCGAAGCCCAGAATGGCAACAATGGCAAAACGGTCGGCAACCATTCCCGGTGCCGGAATCAAAGCATTGGAGTACAGCACAATACCCAATAAATATATCCATATCCCCAGGCTCAAAGGCGTACGCTTTTTTAATCCCCTGATTGCAATATACAGTAACCCCACGTATATAATAACAGCGATAATTGATGGCAATGATATCAGTTCCTGCAGTGGAATCTGGTCATAACCATAATAGAAGGAGAGGGGATGAGGGAATATTATAAGCCGTAGATAGAACAGGAGAATATATGCAGCTGTGCCAAGCTTAATTCCCAATGAATCTTCAAAGAAAAGCGGGTTCTCATAAAACAGTACCGGTCTGACATCCGGTTCGAACAAAAGCTTCGGAAGGATAAACGATAAAACAAAAACTGCTGCTAAAATACCGGAAATCAATATGATATCTTTTCGCTTTGCCCCGGAGTAATAGATTCCCAAAGGGATAATGAGCAGAAATGGTAATGCAGTGTTTTTTGATATTAATGCCAGAAAAAAGAATAACCCTGACCAGATAAGTGATTTGTATTTTTGGGAGTCTGTAAACTTTAAACCATGATAAAATGCAAGGAAGGAGAACAGAAGCATAAAAATTTCATCCCTGTTCTTCAAACTTGCAACAATTTCGGTGTGTACTGGATGTGCGGTATATAACAAGGTGATTAAAAGAATGAAAACTACGTTTGCTGAGGGGAATAATCTTTTTAATAACAGGAAAAGAATCAGCATCGCTAAAGCAAACCAAAGGATACTGAAAAAGTGATTTACTCCCGGGTTTTCACCGAAAATTCCGTATTCAATGGCATAGCTGATTTTTACCAGCGGACGGTATCCATATACAAGTCCCTCTTCTTCAGCATAGGGAGAGGTAAGAATTTCCCCAATGCCCCGAAATCCTTTTTGCACCTGCTCATTCTGTTCAATAACCAGATGATCATCAAGGGAATACTTGTTAAAGGTAGTGTTCCAGTAAAGAACAAAAGGGAATAGAAATGCCACTACCCATAGGTTTCGGCTATTTGAAAAAAATGATGCTTTTCCGGAGTTTTTTTTCACTTTCTTGTTCATAGCCCGACAAAGGTAATAAATGAAGTGAATTGTTGAAACGCTATTGTTGTACGTTACGTGTTAAAATTACAAAATCCTCTACCGTAAGTTGCTCTGCCCTTTTGGTGAGAAGTATTTCTGTCTCTTCGTTCTGGTCTACATTCAGACTTTTCAGTGCATTTCTAAGGGTTTTGCGACGTTGGTTAAAACCTGTCTTAACCACGGTGAAAAAGAGTTTTTCATTGCAATCCAGCGAGAAATCCTCCTTTCTTACCAGTTTTATTACTCCGGATTTTACTTTTGGCGGAGGAGTAAAGACATGCTCCGGAACTGTAAACAAATACGTGATATCGTAAAACGCCTGACAAAGCACACTCAGAATGCCATACTGTTTTGATCCCGGCTTCTCAGCCACGCGCTCAGCAACCTCTTTTTGAAACATGCCTGCGCACTCGGGTATTTTATCACGATATTCCAATACCTTGAAAAGAATCTGACTGGAGATATTATACGGAAAGTTGCCGATGACACGAAACTGGTCTTCAAAATGTCCATAAGGATGCCATCTCAAAAAGTCCTCCTCAAGAATTTCAAGGTCAGGATATGTGGCGCGAAGATATTCAACCGACTCAGAATCAATCTCTATAACCTTAAGCGGTGCGGGCTTTTGACGCAGAAAATTTGTAAGAACTCCGGTTCCCGGTCCAATTTCCAACACAGGAACATCACTGTCGGTTAAGGTGTTGGCAATTTTTTCTGCAATATTTTTATCATTCAGAAAATGTTGCCCCAGATGTTTTTTTGCTTTAACCATTATTGTTCCATTTGTGGTAAAGGAATTGTTTCCTGGGCTCTTTTCTCTTCCAGCCATGCCCTGAACTCCTGCCGTGCTTCCACTGCAAAAATACTTGCCGGATAGTCAAAAAGTATCTTCTCATTTAAGGATGCGGCTTTCTGCTCATTATTCTGCCTTTTGGCGATATGAATCTGCTGCATGATCGCATCATCGGCCAGAATACTTTTCGGGAAATATTCATGCACCATCGAAAAAAGCGAATCTGCCAGGATATCGTCACCCTGAAGAACAGCAATCTCACCTTTTTTATACAAAATATCATCTGCGATCGGATGCGCAGAAGATACATTGTAAAGTGAATCGAGCAATGCAGTGGCTTTTGTGTATAATCTTCTGAACACCAATAGCTCGGCCTGTGCAAATACATCCAGTGCCGGTGATAATGTGTCATTATCCTTGTTTTCAGAAATAAAGAGATACAGATTCATCGCATCATTGGCAATTAGCTTTGATGTGGCAGCTTTTAATATATCGAGTTGTCCTTCTGCCCAGCCATATTCGCCAATATAATAGGATAACCGCGCATTTCTCAGTTTTGCTTCATGACCAATGGGCTCGTTTTTATTGGCTTTCTCAACCTGCGAGAGCAGTAGCGTTGCTTCCCAGGGATCACCACTAAAGAGATAAATATCCGCAAGATCCAGTTTGACTTCCTGTTTGTAACTTGATTTTACCAGCCTGTCCTCTAATATTGTATTCAGAATTTCGATGCCTCTTTCCGGATTAAAATCATAAAAGCAATAAAATTCAGCCAGATCACGGTAATTCCGGATGGCAATGTTTGCTGTACTTACGCCTTCAACGGCATCCTCTAGCTGAATTCGCATCTCTTCTTTACGTTCAGTTTTCAATTCATTGGAGAGAAGTTTATAATTCATAAACGACGAATGTGCATAGCCCGAGAGGCTGCTTTCGTAAATAGGGTCTCCTTCGTAATTTTTAAGAATATATTGAAAAGCCTCTTCAGCAACAGAAAACCGATTTGCGGATGTACTCAGCGTGGCAATATTAAATACTATATTTCCGGTTTGATCGAACCGCTTATCCAGTGCTTTTGCCTGGCGCAGCGCCATCTCATAATCTTTTTCCTGAATCGCAAGCCACAATAAAAAATCAGCAAAAAACCGTTCATCAGGATTCTTCTGAACACTTTTTAGTAATTGTGATCGTAATGCCTCATGTATCGAGCCATCAGTGTCATTACTCATATAATATTGTAGTCGGTTCTGAACATAGGATATCTTTGTCACATCATTTTCGGCCAGAGAAAGGTATGTCTCCACCATCTTTTCAAATTGCTCCATTCTGTAATACAATGCAGCAAGCTCATTTTCAAATCCATAGGTTCCCTGAAGAAGCTCCCGGCCTTTGATGTATGTCTCCATGGCAAGGTCATTCTCCCGCTTTCCCACAAAGGAATTTGCAAGGTCTTTAATAGTTCGTTGATCTGCAGGAAGCGACTCAATGGCATCCCTGTAAACCTTACGCCCTTTTTTAACCTCACCAAGTGTTACATATAGATATCCCAGATCAATCTGGTACCTTACATTCCCGGGGAAGTTTCTAATCTGTTTTTTTACCAGTTTCTCCGCATCACGAAAATCCTTTTTTCCAATCAGACTATATAAATAATAGGTGTAATTTGTATGTGTCGGATCATCTTCATAAAGAGATCCAAAAACCGATGCTGATTTATCGTATTCCTGATTTCGGTAATATTGTAATCCCAGCTGAAGGCTGTTCTGCTTCTGTGTCGGGGCATTGGGGTCGTATACTGAGTATATCTGACTTCCGGAAATAGGCTGTTTTGTATCCTCCTGTCCGTAAACCGACAACGCTCCGGTGAAACACAGGAGCGTCGTTATCAGATATATGTTCAGACAATTCCGCATCGTTAAGTTAATATATCAAAACCGGTATAGGGCACCAGCGCCTTTGGGATTTTTATTCCCTGAGGTGTCTGGTTGTTCTCCAGCAAGGCTGCAACTATACGTGGTAACGCCAGTGCGCTTCCGTTTAAGGTGTGCGCAAGTTTGGTTTTTCCGTCATTATCTTTAAAACGCAGCTTCATTCTGTTTGCCTGGAAAGCTTCAAAGTTACTTACTGATGATACTTCCAGCCAACGTTTCTGCGCTGCAGAGTATACTTCAAAATCATAGGTGAGCGCACTGGTAAAACTTAAATCACCACCGCACAGCCTAAGAATTCTGAATGGTAATCCCAGATCTCTCACCAGCGAAGCAACATAATCCTTCATCTCCTCAAGGGCTTTATACGACTCTTCAGGATGACGAATCTGTACAATTTCAACCTTGTCAAACTGATGCAGACGATTCAAACCCCGAACATCTTTTCCATAGGAGCCTGCTTCACGGCGGAAGCAATTTGAATAGGCTACGTTTTTTACCGGAAAATCCTCCATTTTCAGAATCACATTCCGGTATATGTTTGTGATGGGCACTTCTGCAGTAGGAATCAGAAATAGGTTGTCGATTTGTGCATGATACATCTGTCCCTCCTTGTCGGGAAGCTGACCGGTACCATAACCTGATGCTTCATTAATCAATAATGGTGGCTGATATTCCAGATATCCTGCTTCAATGGCTCTGTCGAGAAAGAAGTTTATCAATGCACGTTGGAGGCGTGCACCTTTTCCCCGATAAAACGGGAATCCTGCTCCAGTAACTTTAGATCCAAGGTCAAAATCAATAATTTCATATTTTGCCGCCAAATCCCAATGCGGAACAGCATCACTATCCAATTCAGGAATTGAGCCCTCTTCGTATACCTTCTCATTGTCCTGGTCGCTCTTCCCGGCAGGAACAGAAGGATGGGGGATGTTGGGAAGCTCAACAAGCGTCTTGTCAAGGGTTTCCATGACCTCATTTAGTTCTTCTTCAACTTTTTTTGATTGTGCCTTCAGCTCAGAAGTTTTTTCTTTCAGCTGATTTGCCTCCTGAGGTTTGCCGCTTTTGAAAAGCATCCCAATCTCTTTTGCCATTTTGTTGGACTCGGCAAGAATGTTATCGAGTGTGCCTTTAAGCTCTTTTCTCTTGTTGTCGAGGGTTATAGAGCGCTCCACGATTTCAGTGGCATCAAAGTTTTTTATTTTTAAGGCATCGATTACCGCCTGTTTGTTTTCATGAAGTAAGGATATCTGTAGCATGTTGAAATATTTAGAGGGCAAATATAATGAAACTATAAACAAAAACTCCTGTGCCCGGAGGAACAGGAGTGTAAAAATTTCTTTTAAGAAGTGAGGTGTAAGTATCCTCTTAGTTTTCGACAGGTTTTACAGAAACGTAAGATTTGTCGTCACGTTTTCTTCTGAACTCTACCGTGCCGTCAACCAAAGCAAAGAGTGTATCATCTTTACCTTGTCCAACATTTTCACCGGGAAAATGCTTGGTACCTCTCTGGCGTACGAGAATATTACCTGCTTTGGCGAACTGACCGCCGTATATTTTTACACCAAGACGTTTGCTTTCCGATTCGCGGCCGTTGTTACTACTACCGGCACCTTTTTTATGAGCCATAATATGATGTTTTACAAATTAACAAATAGGGTTATGCGATTGTGATATCTTCAATGGCTATCTTGGTAAGATAATCTCTGTGGCCATTCATTTTCTGATATCCTTTTCTTCTTTTCTTTTTGAAAACGAGTACTTTGTCGCCTTTAAGGTGCTTAACAATTTTTGCATTTACGGCTGCGCCTTCCACTACCGGAGTGCCAACCTGAATGCTGCCTTCATTATCCAGAAGGAGTACCTTGTCAAAGTTTACTGCTCCACCTTCTTCACCATCTAAACGATGCACAAAAATTTCCTGGCCTTTTTCGACCTTAAACTGTTGTCCGGCGATATCTACAATTGCGTACATCTCTATTCTCTTTATTAATGTTTGCCAAAATTGGAGTGCAAAATTAGTAAAAAATATTAATCTACAAATATTTTGTAAGAAATAATTTCATCTTCATATGGTTATCAGTTTTGTGGCAGACAAACTAAAATTCCAGACAAACGTGAAAATAATTACTGATTTAAGAAAATCTCGTTCTTAACATTAATTTCTTCAAGATTTTTTTTTGAAAATTCAGTTTTTCAAATACCTTTGTAGGCGTCGGTAAGTGTTTTGGCGGGTTGTTTGCAAGCCTATTTGGAATTT
>PKSY01000206.1 GCA_002869405.1 Marinilabiliales bacterium | reverse complement strand
GCATCTTGCAAAAAGCAGACACCTCTCAACCTTTAATCAGATCCATAAAAAATAATCAGTGAAGCTCGCATGGATGCTTAGCAACTTTAACAACACCAGGTAGTTAGGCTTTGCGTCGATCTTTCCGCCTTAGCGGTAAAAAAATCGATCATATATATTATTCAATCATATGGTACTGCCTGCTGAATCAATCAAAATTGAACAACACACAGCCTTCAATTGTATTTATAGAAATAATCCCGGGGCTGCCGGGATCATAAAACTTTAAACGAATACCAGAAATTATGAAATACTATATCGAAAAAACCTTAAACACAAACTTTGAAACCGCTGTTGCGAAAGTAACTGCGGCTCTTGAGAAAGAGAGCTTCGGCATTGTTTCAGAGATTAATCTCCATGAGAAATTCAAGGAAAAACTGGGTGTGGAATTTAGAAAATACAGAATTCTTGGCGCCTGTAATCCTTCGCTCTCATATCAATCTTTGCAGAAAGAGGATAAGATCGGAACCATGTTGCCATGTAATGTGATCGTGCAGCAGCTGGATGACAACAAAGTTGAAGTCGCGGCAGTGGATCCCGTTGCGTCCATGCATTCAGTTGAAAACTCTGAGCTGCATGAAATTATTAATGATGCAAAGAATAGAATGGACAGGGTGATATCTTCACTCTCATAAATCGCTCTGCTCAATCTCCTTTACAAGCATATCATACCATGACCTGCCGTATTTCCTGACAAGCGGATCTTTCAGGAATTTATACAAGGGAACACCCAGCTTCCGGCCTTTGCGCAGCGCATCTTTACAGATTGGCCACTTATGGTAATTCAAAGCATCAAAATGCTCGTGTGAGGTGATACGTATCGGATAAAGATGACATGAAACAGGCTTTTGAAACGGCTGCTTTTTCTCTTCCCATGCTTTCTCAATGGCACATTTGGCAATTCCATCTTCAAAATATACAAAGGCGCACTCCCTGTCGTTCACAAGCGGTGTGACAAAACTCCCTTCAGCATCATAATCAAACACACCTGAAGCCTCCACCACTTCGATTCCGGAATCAAGCATATATGGTTTTATCTCATCAATGTAATCTTCCAGTTCACTGATCTCTTCCATCTCCAGCGGCGCACCGGCATCTCCTTCCACACAACAGGCACCCAGGCATTTTTTCACATCACAAACAAAACACACATCCCTGATGTCGTCGCTAATATTACAATTGCCAACAATAATCATAACTCTCTCTTTAATGATGATCCCGATATCCATCGGGACGATATCCATCGGGACGATATCCATCGGGACGATATCCATCGGGACGATATCCATCGGAACGATATCCATCGGGACGATATCTATCAGGACTCTTCCCATAATATCCACAGCAAAAGGATAATAACATAGAATGCAAACCGAAAAAAGTAAGTGTGAAAAAAAAACCAAAGTGATGGGTTAACGGCCATAATAATACATAAAAAACTAATTCTTAATATGTTAAAATTCACAAGCACTGCTACTCCAATTAATAAAAAGATTAAACGAAGTCCCGGAATTGCTTTTCTTCCAAAGATCATCAGCACGACAAAATGATATATTGGCTTCAGGGCAATGCATCCCGGGGAGATATGCACCGAATACCCTCCGGGAAAATAGAAGCAGTTTTCAATCTGAAGAAACTGAACCCCGGTAAAAGCACGAAGCACGATATCTGTCCATTGACTTAGAATAACGCACAGGAAATAAGTTATTTGCTGCCATTTCAAATAGACTTCCGGGCATACCGGAATGCCGGATACTATTTTCCATACCCAGTGCGAAACAAGGATTACAGTTATCACTTTTATGGCAGGTCGAAAAGCTTTGCTGTTCATGACCTGTTAATCCAAAAAACAAAGAAATGTTACCCTATGAAAAGATATTAGTTTTCGGATTTTCTGATGCTCCAGAGATAATCAGCATCAAGTTCTATCATCTCCTCTAATGTTAGATAGCGTTCGCGGGCTTTTGCGGTAATATCGCTCAACCACTGCGGGTCGTTAAGCATTTGTTGCCTTACATTAGTTTTATACTGCCACTCTTCAAAAATATCAGGATAATTATTTTTGAAAACATAATTCGCGTCAGCAGTAACAGCTTCATCCACAGATATGCCCTTTTTCTCTGCCTTCTCTTTCACCAGGGCAAACCATTTCTCATCGGCGCGAATAGCTTTTTCCAGTGCGAGAGGTCCGTGATAGCGTCTGTACGCATCTTTATCCTGCTGATATACCAGATAGTCGGCATGGTACTCCAGAAGCTCCCCAAGGGTCATATTCATTCTTTTCGCATCATCAATCAACTCTGAAAACCAACCATCTGTGCTGAGCACCTGATTCACAGCTTGTACAAAAGGTTCGGAAGCAGAAACCGGGGAGAATGCCGCAAAGGCATCATCGGCAAAGCCCCAGAGGTTTTTATACAGAAAACGCTCGGTAACTGTCACCAGCACGATATCAGCCTCAATAAGTTCTTTTTTTATGTCAAGATCTGCCACCAGCGATTCTTTGGCATACTGATCGGGGTAAGCATGCTTGTTGTAATACCAAAAGTGATGACCGGAAAAGAGCTCCTTCAAATCTCTGTTGTTCAGAATGTTGAGATAATAACTGTCTCCTACCGCCAGTACTTTCGGCTTCTGGCTTCCTTCTTCAACTTTCACCTCAGCCCGCGGATAACCCATAATCTCACATTTGGGGTTCTTTAACAAATTAAGCAGATACCCAAGGTCAAAATCGGTAGCACGGGGTAAAGTGGTTTCATCAATGCGCGTGATTTCAAAACGGGGGACAGATATTTCCGTTTCCGAACGAAGAAAAGCCGTAAGCGTATCCATTGCCTGAAACATTCCATAAATGCTCCAGTGTGTGCCATATTGCGGATATAACGGGTACTCATGTCGGTTTTTCTCCTGAAGGAAAAAAGCATTGAGGTCGATAAAATCAAGGTCATACTTACTGCACAATTCAAGCATTACAGAATAGTTTACCGGATTATCATGAGCCACATTGTAACGTTCGGGCAACAATTCGGAAAAGTATCTTGTTTTACTGGGTTCAAAAACCAGAAAAAGGTTTGTATTATACTTTTTCAGTTCCTTTTGAAGGAAGCGGAGCCTGCGAATCTGCCGGTCGAGAATTTTCTCACCCAGAAAATCCTCTCCTTCCATGGCACGGATATAATCGTACTCAAAAAGCTGATTCTGTTTTCCTTTAATAACACCTTCTGCATTTATGGATTCGAAAAGGTGATAATTAAGTGAATTATGAAAACGCACCAGAAAATCATGAAAACCGATATGGTCATTAACTGAATTCTCAAACTGTGACTGGAAAGATCCGTCAAACCATCCGCTATATGTAAATTTTCTAGGGTTTGGTTTATCACTTTTTACAAAAGCACCATCCAGCGGTCTGACAACTTGTTTTCCTGTAAACATCCAAATAGCAGGTAACAAAATTACCGCAAGCAGGAAAACACCTGTCAGATTAAGCAGAAGGTCTTTATTACGTTGATTATTCATTATAAAGGAAGTCGTAACCTTCAAGGCCCAATTCTTCAACAAGTTGTATCATTTCATTCTGAAGTGCCTCATTTACGGGGACTCCTTTATCTTTTCTTTCGAGATAAGCGAGGTGTTCTTTTTCGCCTGCGGTATAAATTCTTTCAGCACCGGGAGCAACAACACTGTTCCTGAGTTCGCGCAGAATATCACCTGTTGTTTTCTTAAACTCATCCAGCTCAGTAAAGCTGTCGATATTGATGGCAATAAAGAAGTGGCCAAGATTGTAAGGCACTTTTTTACCATCCCTCATACCGGTAAGCATTTTAAGGAATGCGCCACCCTGGAGTGCTGCTGAAAGTATCTCCACCACTGCGGCATAGCCATAGCCTTTGTAGCCTCCGTTATCTTCACCGATACCACCAAGTGGTGCCAGCGCTGCTTCTCCTGCAACGAGAGCCTTCAGAATCTCATCGGAGTCAGTGAGCGTTTTTCCGTCACGGCCGATTACCAGACCTTCAGGAGTATCTTTTCCTGAGCGGGCATAAAACTCAATTTTGCCACGTTGAATTACAGAGGTTGCGCAATCGAGGAAAAAAGGGAAATCTTCATCCGTGGGCATCACAAAGGTCAGAGGATTTGTGCCAAGCATATTTTCAACGCCGAAAGTAGGGGCTATTGACGGGCGGGCGTTGGTGCCCGTAATCCCGATCATTCCCTCCTGTTCGGCCATAAGTCCGTAATATCCTGCAATACCGTAATGTGAAGAGTTTCTGACAGCCACCATCCCAAGGCCATAAATCTTTGCCTTGTCGATAGCCATCTGCATAGCTTTTTTAGAAATCACATGGCCCATTCCGTCGTGACCATCGATTACGGCAGTTGCAGGTCCCTCTTTAATAATTTCAAAGTTTGTAACCGGGTTGAGGATACCATCTTTAATACGGTTATAATAAATCGGTTTCAGTCGGTTTATACCATGTGAATCAATACCTCTTTTATCAGCGGCAATAAGGATTTCAGCGCATATTTCAGCATCCTTTTCCGGAACACCGGCACCCATAAGTACCTCTTTCATAAAGCGTTCCAGTGTATTGAAATCTACATAGATAGTCTTTTTCATCGATATTAAATCTCGTTATTAACCAAAAAACAGATAAGCCATAAAAATGGCGGTAATAATTCCTGCCAGATCAGCAATCAGGCCGCAGGAGACAGCATGGCGTGTATTTTTAATTCCCACAGATCCAAAATAGACAGCAATAATATAAAACGTGGTGTCGGTAGCGCCCTGCATGGTCGAAGCAAGCCTTCCGGCAAAAGAGTCAGCACCGAAAGTATTCATGGTCTCAACCATCATACCTCTGGCACCACTGCCACTGAGAGGCTTCATAAACGCTGTAGGCAGCGCATCCACAAAACGAGTATCAAGGCCTGCCTGCGTACACAACCAGGCAATACCATCAGTAATATACTCCAGCGCGCCGGAGGTTCTGAAAACTCCGATAGCTACCAGAATAGCCACCAGATAAGGGATAATCTTTATAGCAATTGAAAAACCCTCTTTGGCTCCTTCAATAAAGGCATCATAAACATTAATTCTTTTTCTTACTCCCAGCAGAATAAAGGAGATAATTAGTGAAAAGAGAATTACATTGCTGGCAACGGCTGATATAACACCGAGTTTTTCCTGTGGCAGCGTTGTGAAAAACCAAATAATAGCAGCCACAATAAGTGTAAAAGATCCGAGATAAAGCAGCACTTCTTTCCGCAAAAGATTAATTTTCTGAACCAAAGAAACAGCCATTATTCCAACCAGAGTGGAGACAAAAGTAGAGATTAGGATCGGGAGGAATATGTCTGCGGGATCCGCTGCACCAAGCTGAGCGCGGTATACCATTACAGAAATTGGGATAAGCGTGAGTCCTGAAGTATTAAGCACCAGAAACATTATCATGGAGTTGGATGCCTTGTTTTTATCGCTATTCAGCTCCTGGAGTTGTGTCATGGCTTTAAGTCCCATGGGCGTTGCCGCATTGTCGAGGCCGAGCATATTTGCTGCCACATTCATCATAATAGAACCCTGCACAGGATGATTTTGGGGTATTTCCGGAAAGAGTCTTCGAAAGAGAGGATTTACAGCTTTTGCCATAATACCTACCATTCCACCCTTTTCACCCACACGCATAATTCCAAGCCAAAGGGTCATTACGCCGGTAAGGCCAAGAGAGAGCTTAAAGCCGGTTTCAGCCATGTCAAAGGTTGACTGCACCAATGCGGGGAATATATCTGCATCACCAAAAAAGATCAACTTCACCAGTGCAATGGCAAAAGCAATAACAAAGAAGGCAATCCATATGATATTAAGGGCCATAACAGGTTTTTTAGACCATTTTCAGAAAAAACAAATATAACAAATCCAGCCGACTAGCCATTATTTTCTGCTGAGGAATCTTCGCGGGCCTGCCAAACAATTTTTCCACGGCAGAGTTCAGCTTCATCACGCTTTCGGTAAATAGCATAGTGTTTTGTATCTTCATGTTTTTCACTACCTACACGCACCCATGTTCCTCCACCGGTTTCACGCAGGAAATTCAGTTCCGCTTCCTTTATACGATATTTTGAGCGAAACTCTTCTGATTCTTCATCAAGAAACCTTGTGAGGTAGCTCACATTGTTCATGTGTCGATTGACATCCAGCTCGCTGTATCTTATCTGAGAATATGCAGAAAAGTCCGGCCCGGTAAGGGGTTTTATTTTTTTCAGTTTTCCGGGGAATACCTGTTCTCCCTGCAATGGAAATTTCTCAGCAAGATGAGCATTTCGCTGCACATGACGCGTATCAGCGCTCATAATAATCCATATACTGGATCCAACAGCCCTGACTTTACCCTGACTGTCAAACACCTGCCAATCGCGGAAAAACTGAATTCCATCCGTACCTCTTGACCAGGTTTTTATGGTAATTGTATCGCCCCATTTCGGAGGGTCAAAGAGTTCCAATTTCAGTCGTGTGAGAGCCCAGAAACAGTTTGAATTTTCCATTAATGTTTTCCATCCGATCTGCATTCTGTCGCTGTGCAGCCAGGCTATCTCCTGCATAAAGATGCATAAAGAAGATATGCGCAGGTTTGTATAAGGGTCACAGTGATAACTTAAGACCTCATAATCATGCGTATAGCTAAGGACTGGTTCTCCGGTAGTGTTTTTCATTGTGCAAAGATAACAGGTAAGGCGATAAAATAAAAAACCCCTGACCGGAAATCAGGGGCTCGGAAAAGTACAAAAGTACATTTTCTAATGTGAAAGAACGAATCTTCCGGATATAGTGCAAGAACCGGAATTCAATGTGTAAAAATATACCCCAGACGGGAGATTTGCAACTGCAAAGGAGATATTATGATTTCCTTTACTGTAAAAGCGTTTCTCCGGCTGCCGTACAACTTTACCCTCCTGATCTGTAAATGAGATCCCGACAGTCTGTGAGGTATTCAGGGTAAATGATATTGTAATATTTTCATTGGCAGGATTCGGGTAACAATTCACCTCCTGCAGTTCCATAAATTCATTAATGCCAACAGGCTCTCCGACGTAGAATTTGTGCGGATCAAACCTTCCGATATATGGATGCTCTTCGCTACGACCTGATTCATCGGCTGCATGGACAAAATACTCCATTTTGCTTGTTTCACCACCTGAAGGAAGAGTGGCTGACCAGGTATTTACATTTGTGAGAATCATTGGAATAGTATCCCATTCTCCCTCATTCACACGATAAACGGTGTACATGGAATCAGGGTATACTGCATGATCACCATAAGATGTAACATCCATTGATACGGTATAATCATCCTGAACCGGTTGCACTCCAACCAGAGGGAAGTGCTTGATATAAAGCATTTCGCGGTCGGCAATTTCGTGAGTACGACAGTGCAGTGCATCAGTATTTTCCCAGCTTCCGTAAGGAACACCAATAATTTCATAACCCGGCATAGCTTCCTGATAAGTTGCAATAGCCTCATCATCCCACTGGCTTCCACTTTGTGGCAATAACACTTTTTTATTGACTATCAACCCATTGGTATATGGTGTTGATGGATAACCACCGGGAGTATAAACACGATAAACACGATAGGGCTGGCCGTAAGGGCTGATGGTATTTGCAAAATATTCAGCGATAGCTTCAAAATCCTCATAGCGGTAATCCGACTGAGGTACCTGACCAATAATAATCTTATCCGGTGCCAGAAATTTTCCCCAGCAATCGATATGCTTGATATAATCATCCAGCGGGTCATCAGTAACATGGTACTGTTCAATTCCGAGATATTCAAGCATAATATCATCAATGTCCTGGTGAGTCATGGAAGGATTCTCTTCCCATACAAGGTCTGTAGAAGCGGCATTTCCATATCCGTCGCACATATAATTACCACCGGTATGTTCAATACTCATGTTATAATATGATATTCCAAGGTGATTTGCCACATGAACAGGAACCTGATTATCGTTGGGACGCGGACGGTTATAGATAAAGTTCACGATTCCTACATCGTTATTACCATCAACAATAAACCAGGGGCCGTAATCGCGCGACCAGTAGCTGTCGGAAGCAGCATGTATAAATTCACAGTTTTGAAGATTTACGTTGTTGTATTCGTATTGCGTGCGCACAGTATTTTCCTGCGACGCATTTGCTACCAGGGTAATTACCTTGCAGTCGTCGGCAATCTCTTTTATCATGGTAACAGGAACACCAAAAGGATAACGCACCAAAATAGCTTCAGTGGGTTCAAATTCAGCGATGTTACGTATTGGTCCTACAGGAGCATCAGTAGGAACAAAATCACTGCCTATTTCATCCCAACGCGCAAATTCTTCCGGCGAGGGGGTGTGTGACAATGGTTGGTTTTTCTGTGCGCCGGCTTGAGGTCCCAGCGCGATGAAAAGAACAATAGTAGTCCAAAAAATAAATCTCATAAATGTCGATAATTATCGTATCACCACTCTCAAAGCTTGTTTTCGGTTGTCATGGCGTACCTGTAAGACATACATACCTTTTGAAAGGTTGCTTATAAAATATGTTTTCACAAAAGAATTTACCGATTCTTCATAAACCTTACGGCCAAATGCATCGAAAAGAGTAATTTCTCTGTTTTCATTCACTGAATTCTTAAACTGAATCGTAATCTCTCCTTGAGAAGGATTCGGGAAAACCAAAAAGTCAACATCAGCATTTTCTTCAAACCCGGGCATATAATCAGGAATCAGAAGAATCTCTTTCACCGGTGACCAGGCACTCTGCCCGCACTGATTTTCTGTCATTACCTGTAATTCTGCCTGTGTCTCTTCAGTAACAGTCCACTCTATTTCACACTGAAATGCGCTTGGAGAGATAATACCTGCATCCGGTGTTAAATTCCAGATATATTCAGAGGCTTCATGAATTTCGGTAACAACGAAGTTTGACACCGGGGCGCTGAAAACATAAACCGTATCAGGGCCGTCAGGCATTTCGGGGCTTTCAGGAATATTGTTTACAGTTAATTC
>PKSY01000295.1 GCA_002869405.1 Marinilabiliales bacterium | reverse complement strand
TATTACCTTTGAATAACTTAATGAATCTGACAGTACCTTAAAAAAACAAAGAAACTTTAAAATACCTCAAGTGGTAGAGGACTTCGGTATCCTAACCGGAGAATTTTGGTTAATGAAACCGTGGTGTAAAATTTATACCGCGGTTTTTCTTTTATCTTTGCCATAACTGATAGCTTATGCATTTTATATCTGAATATCGCCGCGGAATCTTTGTTAAATATAGAAAAGGAATGCCTCTTCCTGAGATGATCATAAAAGATTTCAGGTATATTTTTAAATGGATAATAAATTTTCTTATATCCGGATTTTCTTCACGGACAATCTTTGTCTATCCGCATTACCCAAGCTCCGGATCCACACTTTATAAAGTTGCTGATAACCTGGGCTATAATCTTACAAATAAGTTATATGCAGCAAAAAAATCTGATGTTGTGGTTTATTGGGAATACCTTACTTTTCGCAATGAATTTGATTTTCTGGAAAAGATTTCTGACAAAAAAGTAATTAACCTGCACAGCAGAGATATCAGTAAGGTTTTTGTTGACAGGGCCTTCAGTAAGGTTTTTGGATACTCAACATTTATCGACCCTGTGACTTACGATAAGCCATATGTTAAGAAGAATGATATTAATGCCTGCCATGATGGTGAGATTTTTCTTAATAATGTTGATTCACCCGAAAAGGGGTATATATATCAAAAACTAATTGATAACAGTGCCGATGAAAATACTGTAATTGATTTTAGGGTTCCGGTAATTGACGGAACACTGGATTTTATCTATCTGAAATACCGAAATAAAGATATCCGGTTTACGAATTCTACAGAAAAGACGATTCTAAAACCTATTCAGGATGTCTTTTCGGGAAAAGAGATCTTTCTTATCAATGAGTTTTGCTTGGAAATTCATCTTGAGTATGGCGAGCTTGATATTCTGCGTGACAACGATGATAATAAAATATATATCGTGGATGTAAATAATACACCTCAGGGACCACCGGCAAACCTTGATAAACGCGATGCCAAGAATGCGACAAGAAAAATCGCAAATACATTTAAGCAGAAATACCTGTAGAATGGGGGGTGACAAAATATATATGGGGCCGCTGCGGGGCTTTACTGAGCGTCCTTTCCGGGATGCATATGCTGAATTTTTCTCCGGTGTTGATGTGGTACTGGCACCGTTTATCCCTTTGGTTACTGTCGATTATATAAACCCTTCTCGACTCAGGGATATACTGCCGAACAATGAGCGGATTCCTTTAATCCCGCAAGTAATTGGAAATAGCGCTTCCCAGATTATACAGATGGCCGAAGTGCTTAAATCATACGCATACGAGGAAATAAACTGGAACCTGGGATGTCCCATGCCAAAAATCACCAAAAAAAAGCGTGGCTCCGGACTTCTTTTATACCCAGAAGAGATACATACTCTGCTATCTCAGGTTTTCGAAAACATCGATATCCGTTTTTCCCTGAAAACCAGAACCGGATTTCAGGATACTTCTCTTTTTAGTGAGCTGGCAGATGTTTTTTGTCAGTTCCCATTGGCCTCTTTAACAGTACACACACGCACAGGATCACAAATGTATTCAGGCACTGCGGATAAGGAGTTTTTACTTCCGTATCTTGAAAAATTTTCCAACACAGAATTAATCTATAATGGAGACATCTTTTCTGTTGAAGATTTTGAAACTCTGAAAAACCTGATGCCTTCGATCTCATCCTGGATGATTGGAAGAGGTTTAATAAGAAACCCGTTTCTTGGTGAAGAGATTAAAACAGGAGAGAAAAAATTCAACAGAAACCGGTTTTTTTCTTTTCATAAAATGCTGAATGAGAACGTTGCAAAAACTTCGACATCTGAAAAAACTCATCTCAACAGAATGAAAGGCTACTGGACACAATTCAGATTTTTGTTCAATGACAGAGAAACCATAAAAAACAGAATTCTTCGCGCACAATCTGTTAAAGATTTTCTTGTTGCGGCAGAGGAGATTATCAAAAACTCCGGTCTTCAGGAACACTGACAGGCGTTACGGAAAATTACAAACTTGTATTTCAGGGCGCATATCCGTAAATTTGAATTAAGATTTTGAAAAATGAATATATACAACCAACTCAGGAAAAGGATTCTGGTTCTTGACGGTGCGACAGGAACCATGATTCAACGATATAAACTCAGGGAAGAAGATTTTCGCGGTGAGATATTTAAAAACCATCCTGTAAACCTTCAGGGATGCAATGATGTACTGTGCCTGACGCGCCCGGAGATAATGCAGGAAATCCATAATAGTTATCTTGAAGCCGGTGCTGATATAATAGAAACCAACTCTTTCAATGCAAACAGAATCTCAATGCTCGATTATGGATTGGAAGATAAGTGTTATGAGATAAATAAAGCTGCAGCAGAAGTTGCCAAAAGAGCTGCAACTGAGTTTATCCAAAAGAATAAAAAGCCTGTATGGGTGGCTGGCTCGCTGGGCCCGACCAACAGAAGTGCAAGTATCTCGCCGGATATAGAAAATCCCGGTTTAAGAAACATAACCTTTGATGAGTTGGCAGAAGCGTATTACGAGCAGGCAACAGGTCTTCTGGCCGGTGGTGCTGATATCTTGCTTGTTGAAACAGTATTTGATACACTAAACTGTAAAGCAGCATTATACGCCATAGAGGAGGCCTTTGAGGCTCAAAAGAAAAGAGTTCCGGTAATGGTTTCTGTTACCATATCAGATGCCAGCGGAAGAACCCTTTCAGGTCAAACGCCCGAAGCTTTTGTTACTTCAATAGCACATTTTGATTTACTCTCTGTAGGGTTGAATTGCTCGCTGGGTCCGGAACAGTTAAAGCCCTTTATTCGTCAGCTTTCGCAGATTGCCAATACCTTTGTCAGTGTGCACCCGAATGCAGGGCTGCCTGATGAAATGGGCAACTATAACCAGTCGGCAGAAGATATGGGAGAATTTGCAAAAGAGTATGCCGAAAAGGGTTGGATAAATATTATGGGCGGTTGTTGCGGAACCACACCTCTGCATGTCGGGGCGATTGCAGATGCAGTTAAAAATTATGCTCCAAGAATGATCCCCGCTATTACAAATCATACTTCCCTTTCGGGGATGGAAAACCTGCTGATAAATGAGGAAAATAACTTTATTAATGTTGGTGAACGTACAAATGTTGCCGGATCAAGGAAGTTTGCCAGGCTGATTCGGGAAGGAAATTATTACGAAGCCCAGAGTATTGCCCGTAGTCAGGTGGAAAATGGTGCACAGATAATTGATGTGTGTATGGATGATGCTATGATTGACGGCGCTGAGGCTATGAAGCATTTCCTTAATCTTATTGGTTCAGATCCGGATATTGCTAAGGTTCCGGTAATGATTGACAGCTCCGACTGGAATGTGATTATTCAGGGATTAAAGGTTGTGCAGGGCAAATGCGTGGTCAATTCCATAAGCCTTAAAGAAGGAGAGGCAGATTTTATAGGGAAAGCACAAATTTTAAAACGCTTTGGTGCAGCAGCTGTAGTAATGCTTTTCGATGAAAATGGTCAGGCAGTGGATTATGAACGTCGGGTGGAAATTGCACGCAGATCCTATGATATTCTTGTGAATATGGCAGGATTTAATCCCGGGGATATTATTTTCGACCCGAATGTTCTTGCAGTGGCAACAGGAATTCCTGAGCACAATTCATACGCTGCTGATTTTATAAAGGCTGTAAAGTGGATTAAAGAAAATCTTCCCGGTGCAAAAGTCTCCGGCGGTATCAGTAACCTTTCGTTCTCGTTCAGAGGTAATAACCTTGTCAGAGAAGCTATGCATGCAGTATTTCTGTACCATGCAATTCAAAATGGTCTCGATATGGCAATTATCAATCCGGGAATGCGTATTGCATACGACGATATCGAGCCTGAGTTGAAAATTGCGGTGGAAGATGTTATTCTTAACCGATATGAAGATAGCGCATCAAAACTTATCGGGATAGCTACCCGGTTTCAGGAATCCGGCGCGAAAGACGAGAGTGTGCAGCTTTGGCGAGAGAATAATATTGAAGAGCGGATAAAATATGCGCTTTTACATGGTATTACAGACTTTGCCAATGAAGATATGAAAGAGGCACTGACTCATTATGATCAGGCTGTGGAAATAATCGACGGGCCATTGATGGACGGAATGAATGAAGTAGGAGAGAAGTTCGGCACGGGAAAAATGTTTCTGCCTCAGGTGGTTAAAAGTGCTCGCGCAATGCGATTAATGGTTGATGTCATACGCACTGAAATCGAAAAGCAGGATATGAATACAAAAAGCCATAGCGCAGGAAAGATTTTGCTTGCTACTGTTAAAGGTGATGTGCACGATATCGGGAAAAATATCCTGTCGGTAATTTTATCATGCAATAATTTTGAGATTATTGACCTTGGGGTAATGATTCCCGGTGAAAATATTATTCAGGCTGCTCTGGATAATAATGTTGACATGATTGCGCTGAGTGGTCTTATAACGCCCTCACTGGATGAGATGACAAGTATCGCCGGGATGATGCAGGACGCAGGAATGAGAATCCCATTGATGGTTGGAGGCGCTACTACTTCTGAATTACATACCGCTGTAAAAATAGCTCCACAGTATCCTGACGGCATTGTCCTGCACGCTAAAGATGCTTCTGTCGCCGCATCAATAGCCTGGAACGCGCTGGTCTCTGATGAAAAAGTAAGCTGGAGAGAGAAGAAAAAAGAGCACTATGATAAAATATGCATCGAATATAATTCTAAATCAGCAACGCTGATACCGCTGACAGAAGCAAGAAAATCAGCTTTCAATATTTCCGTAGATTATGCTCCTCCAATACCGAATTCACTGGAAATGAACGGACTTGAAGCTACAGCTGATGACCTGATCCCTTTTATTAACTGGAAGGCTTTTTACAATGCCTGGAAAGTAAAAGATAATGAAGCACTTAAATTAAAAGAGGAGGCTTTGAAGTTCCTCCAAAAGCAAGGCGGGAAATTCTCTGTAAAAGGAGTATGTCAGCTCTTCCCGGTTATAAAGAAGAACGAGAGTATTATGATTTTTGATAGTAATATGAAAGAAACAGGTATTACACTCGAATTTCTGCGAAAGCAGGAAAAACCTACGCTGAGTCTTGCTGACTTTATTGCTGCCGAAAACGACCATATTGGATTATTTGCAGTTTCTTCAAAATGCAGCTATAAGACAACCGATGAATATGAGCAGCTGCTGCGGGATACACTGTCTGACAGGCTTGTGGAAGCCATTGCAGAAGTCCTGCATTTTATATGCCGGAAGGTTTGGTGGGGTTTCAGCCTAGAAAGAGGTGTTCCCGAAGAGCTTAAAAGAGGGCGGTATAGAGGAATTCGCCCGGCACCGGGATATCCCGTCTGGCCTGACCATTCTGAAAAAGAAAAAATATTAAATCTTCTTAATGCCAGGAAAACTGTTGGAATTGAACTTACTGAAACCTATGCAATGTTTCCGCAATCCTCGCTGTGCGGTGCTATATTCAGTCATCCCGATTCTAAATATTTTATCATCGATAAGATTGGTGATGATCAAAAGAAGGATTATGCCAACAGAAAAAACATCTCTGTTGATGAATTAGCAACTTTGGGAATAAAATAATTGAAAATGAAAGTTATAGATATCATTAACAGAGCTGAAAAGCCATTTTTTGCTGTTGAATTTCTGCCACCACTGAAAGGTCACTCAATGGAAAAAATTGACAAGGCTTTCAGTAATATTGCCGATTTGGAACCTGCTTATATAAACTTTACCACCCACCAGAAAGAGATTGTCTATTATGAACGGGAGGATGGTCTGCTGGAACGCCGGATTGTTACCAAACGCCCCGGAACCATTGGACTCTCAGCTGCAGTAATGTACAAGCATAATGTTACCGTTGTCCCTCATCTTATTTGTGGCGGGTTCTCAAAAGAGGAAACCGAAGATGCACTGATTGAACTAAATTTTCTGGGTCTTGAGAATGTTTTTGCACTCCGTGGCGACCCTCCTGCAGGGCAACGACTCTTTGTTCCGGAAAAAAACGGACATCGGTACGCTGCAGGATTGGTAAAGCAAATCAGTGAAATGAATCAGGGCACCTACCTTGATCCTAATATAAAAAACCCCGATGCTTCAGACTTTTGCATTGGAGTTGCCGGTTATCCGGAAAAACATATCGAGGCTCCAAATCCCGAAACTGACCTTATGCATCTTAAACAAAAAGTTGATGCCGGCGCAGATTATATCGTAACACAGATGTTCTTTATCAACGACCGTTTCTATGAGTTTGTGGATAATTGCAGAAAAATAGGTATAAATGTGCCGATAATCCCTGGTATTAAGCCTGTTACAATGCGTACGGATGCGGATCTTATTCCCCGCACATTTAATATAGATCTGCCGTCAGAACTTTGTAATGACATCCGTAATTGTCATTCCAATGAAGAAGCACGTGTTATTGGAACAGGATATGCCATTGAACAGGTTAAAGACCTTTTGGAACACAATGTTCCGGGAATCCATTTTTTCTCGCTTGGAATGACAAAAAATATCCGACAGGTAATACAACAAAGTTTCCGCTAAAAAATCACAGGCGAATTCTTACATCCATAGTTTCTGAGGATATTCACCGGTATCAGCAAGCGATTGCAGGCGTTTAACAGCTGCTTCCTTATCTTCTTTGTAGGTGATACCAAACCATTCTGCCGTTGTATCAAGTACTTTCGCCTGCCGTTCCCCGGAATTAATAAGATTATCTACCACAAAAGGAATATAAATTTCAGATTTCAGATTTCCTGCCTCTTTTCCGATAAACTCATGAAACTGTTGTTCAATGAAATCAAAGATATCAGGAGTAAAGCCCCAGAAATTCATTGAAACTGTTTCTTTTCCTGTAAGAGGCTGCATTTCACCATTTTCATCCTGGAATTTTATGATTCCGCTTTCGCGGATGATTTTGGTGCGCTCAACAATGCTTTCCAGATATCCCTCGTCATTTGTGCTGCAAACACCCCTTGAAACAGATCCATGGTCTGAAAGTGTTTTCTGAATCGGGTATCCAACCATTGAATACTCTGCTTTATCAAGATTTTTAAGATGGTCTGCCATTGTTTTGAATGCATCAAAGCCGTAAAAGTCATCTGCATTTATTGCTGCGAAATTTTCCTTTACGGCATTTCTTGCTACGAGTACGGCATGCCCTGTTCCCCATGGCTTTACACGATCAGGGTGAACTTCAATACCCTCTGGAACATTGTGAAGCTCCTGAAATACGACTTCACATGGTATATGCTTTTCGATTTTTGATATCACATGCGCTTTAAAATCCTCTTCAATATTCTTCCGGATGACAAAAACAATCTTCCCAAATCCGGCACGCATTGCATCATATGCTGAGTAGTCAAGGATAGTCTCACCTGAAGGTCCCATTTTATCAAGTTGTTTTACTGATCCATAGCGGGAACCGATTCCTGCGGCAAGTATTACTAATGTAGGTTTCATTTTTATCTGTTTTTAAATGCAAAATTAAAATTTGAATACAGAATCTCTTTAAGAGTACTAATTTTCAGATTAAAAAGTCTGCAATATTCTTGATAAAGGAATTCTATGTCATGTTCCCCTTCATCCGTTTCTATAAACACTCTGTCCAAAGGTATAATCCGAAATGCTTCGATGCTTTTCTGACTTTTCAATGCTCTTTCACTAAAGCTGAAATAGAAATTATTGTTGAGGAGCTGCTTGGTTTGATCCGGATTTCCGGTAAAACCGTGAAGAATCCATGGTTGCTTTGGTTGCAGCTCTTTATAAATCTTCAGAATCCGGTCTGTCATACGGACATTATGGATGATCAGCGGCTTTGACATGGCTTTTGAAATTTCGATATGTTGTTTGAAAACCTTTTCCTGAAAAGAGAATTCAGGTCCACGGAATTTATCCAGTCCGGTCTCTCCAATTGCGATTATCTCTGGTCTTTTAAAGACTGACTTATCTTGTATGTCTGCTGAATCATTCAGGTACCAGGGATGCATTCCAAGCGAATAATAGTTTCCGGGTAAAATTTGGCCGGGAGAAAATTCATGAAGCATTAGGTTGTGTACCCGGATGACTTCATTTTCACTTTTTTTATGATGAGAATGAATATCAATCAAAGGTATGTGGCTTTCGTTATTCATTGGCAGCTTGTAAAACCTCTGCAACAATATCTGCGGCAGTGTATTTTCTGTTCCATTCTTCTTCAGCAGAGAGACTACCCATTGGCAGTTGTGTCCTGAATTTCATCTGTGAAGGGTAGGGGCGTCGCGCAGAAAGATGAAATATTGTTGCACCGGTAAAGTCAGCCATCTCTTTAATATTTTCCTTGTTGATGCCACTTCCGGGCATTATATCAATGCGATCTGCAGCCCGGTTAACCATATCTTTAATCACCTGTTTTCCATCCATGGCTTTTATCGCGCAACCTGAAGTGAGTATAGTGTCAAACCCGGTATTGATGATATCTTCCAGCGCCATAGCAGGGTCACGTGTCACATCGAACGCGCGGTGAAATGTAGTGGTCATCGGTCTTGCCAACTCCACCAATTCAATATTCCTTTGTATATCCACATTTCCATCAGGATCAAGAATTCCAAACACCACCCCATCAACACCGGCTTCCTTACAAAACAGGATATCCTGTTTCATGATTTCAAATTCCTCTTCTGTGTATAGAAAGTCGCCCCCGCGAGGCCGGATTATAACATTCAATCTGATTGAAAGTTGCTTTCGTGCAGTAACAATTGCACCGGCAGAAGGAGTACATCCTCCTTCCGGAATATTCTCGCATAACTCCACACGAAAAGCACCGCCCTTTTCCGCCTCAATGGCTGAAAAGACTGAGTTAGCACATATTTCTATACGGATTTTTTTGCCCATTACTCCTCAATTACTACTTCATCCACAAACAACCATGCAGGGTTTCCTGCGCCTTTATGCCAATCCGGTAGCATCCCGGCATTCTTCCCCACAACTTTCAGATATCGTCCGGACACAGATTCTGTATTAATAATAAACGGAACAATTTGGTTTTCACCGGTTTGATGGTTGAATGAATGACTTTTACTTCCAATCAGCCCGAAGTTCTCTCCATCCGACGAGATAAAAACCTGCACTTCGTCCGGTAGAAATATCCATCGGTTTGCCATTGCCAGTGCATTGACTCTTACCC
>PKSY01000047.1 GCA_002869405.1 Marinilabiliales bacterium | reverse complement strand
TCTGTGAATAACTAATAAACCAAATAATCTCAGAAAAGAACCACCTCTAAATCCGCGTCAAAATATCAGATACAAAACAAAAGAATACTCTGTGTAATTAAAAAAAACAAAAGCACAAAAGGATCCTCTCCCTTTGCGCCTTTGTGTCTTCGCGGTAAACCTTCCCGCCTTACTCCGCGCCTTATTTATTTTTCTTCGCCCAGCTATCCCGTAATGTCACCGTTCTGTTAAATACAGGCTTCTCGGCAGTTGTATCCTTATCAGTACAGAAGTAACCCAGACGCTGAAACTGGAAATGTGTTAATGGCTTTGTATCTTTCAATGAAGGCTCTACCTTACAGTTTGTAAGCACCTGCAGCGAGTCAGGGTTGATGAACTCTTTATAGTCCTTGTCCTTATGGCCGTCGGGGTTTTCATCAGAGAACAGACGGTCGTAGAGACGAACCTCAGCATCGATGGCATGCTTTGCTGATACCCAGTGCAGCGTCCCCTTTACCTTGCGGTTGCTGGCAGGACCACCACTTCTGGTATCCTCATCATAAGTACAGTGAATCTCCGTAATGTGTCCTTCATCGTCTTTCACTACAGAGTTACACATGATGATATACGCACCTTTCAGTCGCACTTCTCTACCCGGGGCCAGACGGAAGAATTTCTTCGGAGGATCCTCCATAAAGTCGTTGCGTTCAATATATATCTCTTTGGAGAATGGCAGCATTCGAGAACCCTGAGTTTCATCCTCGGGGTTGTTGATTACTTCCATTTCCTCCGCTTTATCATCAGGATAGTTATCGATAACAATTTTTACAGGATCAAGGACAGCCATAACTCGCGGTGCAATTTTATTAAGGTCTTCACGCACACAGTATTCAAGAAGCCCCATGTCGATGATATTATCGCGTTTGGCAACACCTACCTTTTCTGCAAAAAGACGAATAGAGGCAGGCGTATAACCTCTTCTGCGGAGGCCTGAGATAGTGGGCATACGAGGATCATCCCAACCATTCACATGGTTATCTTTCACCAGCTCCAGGAGCTTACGCTTACTCATCACGGTGTAGTTGATGTTAAGGCGGGCAAACTCACGCTGCTTGGTACGCACAGTTCCTTCTTCATACACATGGTCGAGGAACCAGTCGTATAGCGGGCGGTGCACTTCAAATTCCAGGGTACAGATAGAGTGGGAGATACGCTCAATATAGTCAGACTGGCCGTGGGCGTAATCGTACATTGGGTAGATACACCATTTATCGCCGGTGCGGTGATGATGCACGTGCATGATGCGGTACATAATCGGATCGCGCATATGCATATTTGGCGATGACATATTGATTTTCGCACGCAGAACCCTCTCTCCCTCTTTGAACTCACTGGCTTTCATGCGGCGGAACAGGTCGAGATTTTCTTCCGGAGTGCGGTTACGGAACGGGCTTTCGATGCCCGGTTCCTGTGGTGTCATACGGTTTTTACTTATCTGCTCAGCACTCTGGTCATCCACGTACGCATAGCCGTCCCTGATAAGTTTTTCGGCCCATTCATATAGCTGGTCAAAGTAGTCGGAAGCGAAAAACTCACGATCACCCCAGTCGAAGCCCAGCCAGTGGATATCCTCTTTAATAGATTCCACATATTCAGTCTCTTCCTTACTTGGGTTGGTATCGTCGAAACGCAGGTTGGTGAGACCATTATATTTTTGTGCGAGGCCAAAATTCAGGCAAATGGATTTGGCATGACCAATATGCAGGTAACCATTAGGTTCCGGAGGGAAGCGGGTTAAAATTGTATTGTTGTATATTGGATTTTTGAGGTCCTCTTCAATAATCTGTTCGAGAAAATTCAGTTTCTTAACTTCTTTCTCTTCGGGTACGGTATTTTTATTCTCTACCATGATATTAAATTTATGCTTTACACCTGATATTCAGTAACGGGCAAAAGTACGATGATTTGCGAGAGAATACAAAACTCTGCAATCCTAAAAATATTCTGTAATTTGCATCCAAAATAAAAAATTTCAATATGGCTCTAATCACAATCGAAGGAATGGAGTTTTACGCTCCCATCGGACACTTTGTTGAAGAACAGATCATCGGGACGCACTTTGAGGTTGACCTGGCATTTGAGACAAATACTCTGGCGGCAGAAAAATCTGACAATCTGGAAGATACAATTGATTATTCGGCAGTATACAGAATGGTGAAACGAATAATGTCTGAGAAGTGTAATCTGTTGGAGCATGTATGTCATAAGATTATTTCGGCACTTATCAGTGAGTTTGACGGCGTTGAATCTGCAGAGGTAAAAGTTTCGAAGTTAAACCCTGCAATGGGAGGCAAGATGGAGCGGGTAAGCGTTGTGAAATTTTGGCCGGAAGAAAATTGATAATCCTTCCATTCAGACGCGATGAATCACGCCTCTACAATATCATGAAACCATAATAATAACTACTGGAGAGCCAGCGATTTATCGTGGCTCGGCGGTAATATAATCTGTAAATGCATTTTGTTTTTCAACAGACGCGATGAATCGCGCCTCTACAATATCATGAAACCATAATAATAACTACTGGAGAGCCAGCGATTTATCGTGGCTCGGCGGTTGTTTTATTATGGACTAAAAACCGCTCTTGGGGGTCTCTCAAATATCACATTAAACTCTTCCGGAGGTAAATATTCCTGTCGCGTAATACGGTAATAATTTTTCTCCTGTTCGTTCCATGTTTCATCGTAGGCAAAGGATGACTCGATAAGGGTCCAGTCGTCGGGCAGGATTAATGTAAATTGAAACTCTTTCAACGGGCTTTGCCAGTATTTTGATGATGAGAAGAGGAACAGCGCTGTGTCGGAGCGGCACTCCTGTGTGTATGTAAGCCAGAAATGTTCAATGTCGTCAGGTTCGATAAGGAAATTAAAGGCGATACCATTATTCTGCAGATGCACCAGTTCAACCTCGCCTTTTACCTGATATTTCAGCACACCACCCATGCGTTTATCTTTTGAAATGGGATAAAAGATGGGATATTCAGCCTGGGAAGTAGCCTTATTTTTAAAGACAAACATACCTGAAACCAGCATTGTAGTATCGCTGTTAAGCTGCATAGCAACATACTGGCTGATAATTTCAAGTTTCTGTGCTTTCAGTGCTGAGGAGCATAGAAGGAGAAACGCTATAATGAGAATATGAAGTGCTTTATCCTTCATTGGGATAAAGATACAGATTATTTTACAACCATGAGCTTACCACCCACAGTTTCCTGACCGGGTATTGCTATGGTGTAAACATAAACTCCTGTGGCAAGGCCTCTGTTCTGCAAAGGCATAGTACATCGGGTTATTGATTCCAATGCAGGCAGTTCCTGATAGTTTGTGGCAACCGGAACGCCGTTGAGGTTATAGAGCGTGATAATTGCTGTTCCTGAGACCCCTTTTTGGTGCGAGATATCGAAGGTTACGACCTCTGTCGCCGGGTTGGGGAAGGAGTTCACTGAAACCGGAATCGTTCTTTTAACCTCATCTATAAGGGCTGTCAGATCGTAGAAGTAGGCACCCATATCTGTTATAGTGGAGTCGGGATCTTTGGGTGCGTTGGGATCACCGGCGTTAATACATGGCGAATTCCAGGTGAGGTGGAGATCATCTTTGAGGAGAGGATCCATGAAGATGTTGTGGTAGATATCGCAGGAATCGTTGTTATTATTTACGGATGTCAGTATACCTATGTCAGTAGCGTTGGAGAAATATATAAATTCTTCATAAGGATAAAATTGATTGTAACATAAATATCCATTCCCATAATATGAACCTGAGATATGATGGTAATTATTATAAAAAACAGAGTTTTGGAGAAGCATTGATGTATCTGGATAATTACCATTATTACTTCCATATATCCAATAATGCAATGCATAATCACTATTCAGGAAGGTAGAATGGTTTATCCGTGATTTTGAGTGCCTGTTAAGCTCAATAGTGGTATTATCAATGGCCGAATAATTAATACTAATTGATCCATAATTCCACACAATAGAGGGATTACAATTCAACATTGAACAGGAGTCAAAACGAATATGTGCATTATCATAAACATCAAATACTTTCATGTTCTCAAACACACAATTATTAATTTCCGCAAAAGAATTGCCTCTTAAAACAAAAAGAGTGCTATCCGGATTATCTCCCTCAAATGTGCAATTATCCATATGTGCACAAGCACCACCATTACCATTAATTATCAACTCATTATCAATAAAATGAGAATTAGAAACTTCCAATGAACTGCTTTCCAAAGAATAAACTGTTGTAAAACCTTCATAATGAACATAATTTGAAAAAACAGTTCCTGTCTCTTCTTTAACATTAAAAAGGCAATACGGACTTTGATAGTAATCAGAAATAAAGGAAACAGGGTTATTGGATTCACCAATAATATTGACCATTCCTTCTACTTCAATTTCTTTTGGTAAAGGTAGAACTACTGATGCATTATTATAGATATCCAGAGAGATATCAGCAGGAACATAAATATCAGAAAACAAATAATACGTACTATCTACAAGATCCAGAACTCTATCAGGAGAAATCAGGTTTACAACCTTTTCATCAGTATTTAAAGACTTATAGACATTTTTCGACCCCAGATAAGGAAGGAAATTACCTGTCAGATTAGGAGAATAGTGATCCTGAAAATACGCAACCCGGTATATTCCACTTGAAATTTCCAGAGCAAACAATCCATCCGGATTATCAATTTTATGATATAAAATTTCATCATTGGGATTATACGACTCAAGGTAAACATAACTCCCCTCATGATTTGTCTGATCTTCCAATACTACAGTTCCGGAAAAATTTATTATTGATGGGACATTATAGGTATAAGAGACATACGTAGTATCCAGAGGTGTTCCTGTAATCGCCTTACTCTCGATAGTATTTGCCAGGTTGCTGAGCATTGCTGTTGTTTCCATGGTAGCATCCCAATATATATTCAGATAATAAAACCCATCATCAGAGGAACAAAAGGATTCATCCAGCACATTACTGTAAGCTCGGATAATGAAGCCCGGCAGAATTTCATCCTGAAGATTATAAACAGCTGCCTTTACGACTCCCTTGGTAACAGGTAATGATTGCATAATATTCACTTGCGCATCATATACATATTTAGATTCTGAATAAGGTTCATTATAGGTTAGATTACTTATCCCACAGCCGGATGGTATTGGTCTAACATCGTCATTACCGGAAGTTCCAATGGAAAATTCACTATCACCATTATCAGAAAAATTAAATGTATCACCAAAACTAAAATATCCATCTGTCGGATCCAATTCCAGATTAGGATATTCAGAACTATCAATTATTAAAAAATCACCCTCTTCCACATCAGATACATCAATTATTGTCAAACCTGAAGAACTCATTATTTTTATGTCATCATAATCAGCCAAAGACATGAAATAGAGTTCCAAAAAAAACTCACCATCTTCAAAAAAATAAAGATGACTAATTTTTCCTCCATAAACAGGAGTCGGATTACTTTTTCCGGATAATGAGATTAAAAGACAAACAGAAAAAACGATAAAAACTCGTAACAACTTTTTCATAATAATATCAGGTTAGATTAGGGTTCTATGTATTCATACCGGAAGACAAAATCCTTCTCCGGCATCAGGTTCTCTTTGTGGAAGAAGAAGTACTGCTTACCATCGGCTTTCCACTGCCTGTCAGGCTCGAAGGGCAGAGCTGATACCTTAAAACATTCATCCACAATAAGGGTATATTCTGCTATTTCCAGTGGTTTCTTCCATGCTTGTGTTGTGGTGATGATGTATTTGGCGGAGTCAGCGAGGCACTTTTGGGTGTAGGTAGCCCAGAAGCTCTCCTGCATGCCGGGAGCAAGCTTAAAACGCAGCCCCAGGCTTGTTTTGCGCTCTCTGACATTCTCCACATTACCTTTTATGTCCCAATGCGTAACCTCTCCCATGTATTCATCCTGCGGGAAGGGATAGCTGAGAAGAAAGTAATCGCGATCCGGAGTATTGTTCTTCATGATGTAGTTCCCGGATGTGGTGAAGGTACTGTCGGCATGAAGCTCAAATGTGAGGAACTCGCTGATAAAACTGAGGCGCTGTGCATGGAGATTCATCACAAACAAAATGGAGAGTATTATAGTAAAAACGTACTTCATAAAACTTAGTTAACAACGGTGATTTTTCCTGATGTGGCATCCCGGCCGGGGATTACCAATGTATAAACATAGAGCCCGGCATTAATACCTCTGTTTTTCAATGAGAATGAGAGAGAAATGGAAGCTGTATTTGTTGCAGCGATTGGCTCGTAGAGTTCAGTAACCGGAACGCCATTCATGTTGTATATGGTTAATACCGCAGTGCCTGAAATATCCTCATTGGCAGAGATATCAAAATGGATGATATCAGAAGCAGGGTTGGGGTAGCTATTCACATGGATAATGTCCTTTGAAAGCTCCTCTATTTGTGTGGAGAGATCATAGAAGAAAGGTCCGATATCCGCGATGGTACCATCCGGATCCAATGGGGAATCGGGGCTACCTGCATTGATACATGGCGAATCCCAGGTAAGGTGAAACTCTTCATCGAGTTGTGGGTCGAGGAATATGTTAAAATAGTTATCGCAAGAATCACCATTTATATTAACAATTTCCACTGGACCTATTTCATTGATCCAAAGATTGTATTTATCATAAGTATTATTACGGAAATCATTATGACTAATATTACTGCTTCCCAGATAAAACATCGTCATGTCCCGATCACTGGAAACAGCTTTGTTATTGTTTGCAAATATGGAATTTTGAAGTGTTATATTGAAATTCAACACAGAACCAATACCATTGTCATAATACTTTGAGAGCAATATGAGGGCATTTTCATTTTCATAAAAAAGATTATTTCTTAAAATAACGTCGCAATTATCTTTCACGCTAAATGAGTTATCCATATTTGTAAAAATCGAATGATCAATTACGGCTTTAGCAGAATCTGAAATCAGAAGCCCACCTGTTTGATCAAATGTTGTTTCCGATATATTCAATGATCCATTGTCAAACAGAGTAATAACCGGTTGTGAAGCTCCGTAAGATTGTATAAAACTATGTTGAATATTCAGGTATGAACCGGCAGCTATATCACCTATACTTTTATTCTCCAGGAAATAACAATTTTCAACAAACACAGAATCTGCATTCAGGGCAAATATCTGCGGTATATGTTCAAAAGTACAGTATGAAAACTCACTGAGGTTATAATCTTCTCCAAAAAGGAAATAGTAATCTTTTATATAATGTGACCGATGTGTGGCAAAAAGGATTTCATTATTACTGAATCCGTGTGCAGAGATTTGACCTTCGACAATAATCTGGTTTCCAAAGACGGTATGTATTTCTGTGTTTTCATATAAAGCCAGTGTTTCATTTTCAGGAATAACAACATCGTTCAAAAAATAATGAATTCCTTCATCAAGAGAGCCTGAAAGTATCTCATTTTCTGTTTCATGAAAGATGCATTCTGAGCACGGTGACAACTCAAAATTTTGCGTTACAGAACCCACCACAGAAACGCCATCAAGCAAAAGCCGCGGTTCAAAACCTTCTTTAAATGCACAAACCTGATAAATGCCTGTTTTAACCGATACATTATAAAATCCATCTTCTCTTTCCACTACACCCGTAAAGGATTCATTATCCGGGTTTATTGGTGTAAAAAGGACTTTAGCGCCGATTGGAGAAGAGCCATCTTCCATTGTTACATTTCCCTGCAATGAAGAGAAATTATTTATGTCCAAAGTTATGGTGTGCTCCACGGTATCTCCCGGATAAACAAAAAGCTCATCATCAAAATAGGTATTATTTAAATCAGAAACAAAGAAGGATACGGGCTCAAGATCACAACGGATTAACGGATAATAGACCCCATCTTCATCACCAAAAACGAAATACTCCGGATCAATTGTCGGGCTGTTGATTGCCATATTTCCAATGGGTTCCTGATTGAAATCAAGTACCGTGAGCATAATACTACCGGGCATAAAGTCATCAGAATAGTAATAGGGAGTTGGTTTTCCGTCAAAAGTCCAGTCACTACCACCATAAACATTATACTCTTTATTCACAAGGCCACATCCGGAAGCCAAAGGAGGAGTTAAGGAGCCGGGGTAGTCACCAAAAAAAACTGTTTCAGTGACTATACCATCACCTCCACCGAAAAGCAGATAATCGCCATTTGGGTCAAATTCAAAATCTTCAAAATCTTCATTTGTAAAAACATAGAAGCCCTCTGACATCTCTTCATAAAAAGTTGAGTAAGTTGAATAACCGGAGCTGGATTCAATATTTATGTACAATCCGCAACCACTACCGGTAATATATACTTCCACAAACCAACTGCCATCCTCGTTAAGGTAGATCTCAGATATCGTACCTTCTGCAACAACTATTGGGTTAGAATATAGGCTTGTAGACATAAGTGTAAGGACACACACTAAAAAGAAAGATTTGATTAGTTTTTTCATGGTTTAAAGACTATGGTAAATCACGATGAAACAAATCTAACCAAAATAAATATCATAATCAATAAATAAAAAATAAATTAATGTGGAAACAAAATAATAGCACATAAACATATTGAGATGAATCATAATCAAACTGTAGAAAGAAGTTCAATAGTATTGTTCAGGAAGAGTATAGATAAAAACTATTTCAGATTTAAAAAAAAGCTGTATCTTTGCCCTTCCAAAACGGTGTCGTGGCCGAGTGGCTAGGCAGTGGTCTGCAAAACCACGTACAGCGGTTCGAATCCGCTCGACACCTCAAAGAGCTCTTCCTTTCGGGAGGGCTTTTTTGTTATAGGTTATTACATAGTGCTTATTTAAATTGGATCAGGTGCAAAAGTTGGGTCATGGTCGTTTTTAAAAAAATAATTACACAGAGTTTATTTTTATTTTCCTTGATTAAATCACATTTAAATCTTCAAGCAATCTCTTCTAATCATCAATTGATTTTAGAGTTATTCGCAGAGGACCACAGAGTCCCGAAAACTTCCGGGATTGCTGCTTCGCAGAAAAGAGGTCACGGTTGCTTAGCATCTTGCAAAAAGCAGACACCTCTTAACCTTTAATCAGATCCATAAAAAATAATCAGTGAAGCTCGCATGTATGCTTAGCAACTTTAACAACACCAGATAGTTATATAATGAATTAATTACAAT
>PKSY01000184.1 GCA_002869405.1 Marinilabiliales bacterium | reverse complement strand
AATTCCATATACTTTTGAAAAACATTGAGTTAGGGTTCTTTGATTTTACTGCCATTCATCATTTAAAATCGCATATATCACATCATCTACCCACTCTCCGTTGATAAAAAGACTCTGGATATGATGCGCCTCTTTTCTGAAACCGAGACGCTTTACCAGCGATATGGAGTTTGTGTTTTTGGGGTCAATGGAAGCTACAATCCGGTGTTTTTTTAATGTTGTAAATAGATATTCTATTATTGCACTTAGTGCTTCTGTGGCAAAGCCTTTGTTTTGAAAAACCTTATTGATAGTGCAGCCGATTTCACTCTGGCTTCCGTCGTGAAGAAAATGAACGCCTATATCTCCAATGATCTTTTGTGATTCTTTTTCAATGATAACCAACTGAAACCATGTGTCAGGGGTGTTAAAATCAGCTTGATTCTTTGCGATAAATGCATCCACCTCTTCCAAAGATTTTGGAATCCAACCCTGATATTTATTAGCCCCGGCGTCGCTGCGATAACTGAAGATCTGAACAGCGTCCGCAGGCTCAATGGGTCTTATAAAGGTCCTTTTGGTTTTTAACATAGTGATAAATTTTTACTCCTCTTTTAAAAAATCCTCATACTCTTCCAACAACCACTGCTCAGAATTCAACACATTACTAAGGTAGTTGAAAAACATCCGTTTACTCTCTTTAGCATCGTTATAAATGTTTGGATAGAGGAAATCTACCAGCTTGCTCATTTTTGTATCTATCATCATGGTTGCAGATTCAATATTAAGGAGTACTGACATGATTTCAAAATCTATGTCATTGATTTTGTTGCGTTTATAGAATTCTAGCGCGGTGTTTGTTACGGTCATTCCCTGAAGTCCATGTGCTTTTTGAACAATCTCCTCAATGGTCACCGGCGAATTCTCATACTTGTGAATTGTATCGAGCATTTTCAAATGTAAATCTACTGTGTGCTTCAATGATTCATGATTTTGCTGCACTTCACTTCTGATAGTCTCTATCGATGCCCTGTGATATTTTTTAGCTTGTCTGCTTTCTTTTATGTTGCTTATAATCAATGCCAATAATACACTTATGGTGATGATTGACAACTCCTTGAAATATGATTTGAATTTGTTTAGGTTAAGACGTTTTTTCATAGCGTTAATTGTGGTTTTCACCGGCTAAAAGTAGGAAGGATAAAATAAAAATACAATGTTGGAGCTTCTGAAGTTTGTTCATACGCTGTAAGTAATCATTTTATTTCTCCTGTTTTTTGGCCTGTCCTGGCCGCTTTCCTGTATCGAAAACCGCTGTTTATTGATTATTACTAAGGAATTCAATTATCTTTTTGTTAACGAATTCAGGCTTTTCCATATTTAATCCATGTCCGGCACCGGGAATGATTATTACCTCTGCCTCCGGAAGTGCCTCTTCCGCATTTCTCTTAAAATCCTCGGGATTATCATATAAAATAGGTTTTCCACCTGCCATTATCAGTACAGGTATATCAATCATTGTCAGCTCTTCAGGTTCATATATTCTGTGTTGAGGCACATCAAACATCTTTGTGGAACCAAATTCTATTACATCAAGCATGTGTTCTGTCCAGATATCCATTTGACTATTGGTATATCCTCCGCCCAGCCAGTCAAGGAATTTTGCGTATTTGGTACGGTTTGGGAATAGCATGAAATACTTGATCCCTTTCCATGCAATACCGCCGTTCATTGGCATAAACGTTTCAGAAGGATCGAGTAGAATGAGCTCGTCTATGGCATTAGGGACTTCACGAGCCAGCGATAATGCCAGCCAGCTGCTGTAGGAAATTCCCATTACAGCTACATTTTCAAGATTATAATAATCCAGAATTTGGTTGAACCAGATCTTATAATCCTCAAACGTCGTTATTGCTTTTCCTGCCGGCTCACTTTTTCCTCCGTAGTTTATCATATCCAGTGTAAGTACTTTAAAATGTGCCGAGAGTTTTCCAACATTGGGGAACCACATTGACGCATCTCCGAATAATCCCGGAATCAGGATGATAACCTTCTCATTCTCTTCTCCGGAGATGATCACATGGGATTTACCATAATCGGTTTGTACATATTCATCATAGTATTTCACATCCCAAAGCTCCATCGCTTTGTCGTAGCTTTTGTATGCAGTTTCTTTGCCTTCCTCAGTTTTGTACAAAGATTCAGGAGCTGTTATTGTTTTATTTGTAGAGCAACCTGAAGTTATGATTGCTGTTGCCGCAAGACTGATAATTATGCTTTTAATTTTCATCTTTCTAAAAATATATGATTAATAATGGTTTTGGTTATTGTTTGTTTCGAAGCATTAAAGCGTATTCCCTGACTCCTGTAGTAGGTTCTCCAAGGATTTTCCAGGTCTCAAAATCGTCTGCCAGGAATGTCTCTTTTAGATGTGAAAAATAGTCAGACATATGCTTCAGGAATTTAAATTCCTTTTTGAAGACCGACATCATACGAATTATTCCCACAGGCAGTTTGTTGATTTTGAATTCTTTGTCGTATACATCGAAGAACATACGTGCAGCATCGGGGTGGGTTAGTCCTTCACGACCCTGAATCGGGAACTCTTTAAAATATGCATCAGGATTTCCGACAGCCCTGTCAATATGGTTGGAATAGTCATAGCAATTTGTAAAGAAAATGGGGTTATACGTATCTCCGATTATTGAGTAACTCTTGTTTCTTTCAAAAATGGTGAAGCTGTCAAGAAACCAGCTGCAATGCATTATGGTATAGGGTATTCCTGATTCTTTTAGCAGTTTATGACCCTGTTTGCGAATTAAATTCGGGATAAAAGGCTTGTTGTCCGGCTTGTGAATATTATCAAGTGCTCCCATTCCCGAGATGCATAGTATCTGCTTGATACAATCCCTGTTTACGGACTTTAGAATATTTGCCATTCCCTCTCTGTCGGGGGCAAAAGGTATTTTTTCCGTAATACTCTCTGTGGAAAGGTTAAGATATAAGTACTCTGTTGAAGCAAGGGCTTTTGTCAGTGCTGATACATCTTTCAGGTCTGCTTCCAGGATTTCGATATGAGGAGTGTTTTCAAATATGGATTTCGCCTTTTCGATGTTTCTGACGATCGCTGTTACCTCATATCCTGTTTTGACAAGGTTTTTTGCTACACGGCATCCAAGATTGCCTGTGGCACCGATGATTGTGATTTGTTTTTTGTTGTTCATAGCTTTTGTTTCAAATAGTTATGAAGCAAAACTATGACAGGCAGGAAGATTGATTATTTGACAAAAGTCAAAATCGTTATATTTTTTTTCTGATTCTGCTAAGTGTAGCAATATCAACACCTATGTAGGAAGCTATAGTGCCAAGTGTAGTGCGTTGGAGCAGATCCGGATGTTCAGTGCAAAAGTTTTGATAGCGTTCTGTAGCCGACATCATCTGGAACTTCTTAGCTCTTTCGATCATCTCTCTGCTCTTGTAATCTGCCAGATCTCTGCATATCAGGTTCCATGCCGGGATTTTTTGGTATAGTTCCTTTTGTTTCTCATAGGAGATTACCATCAGTTCGGAATCCTCAATGGCCTTTATGTATTCTTTGGCCGGCACTCTGTTGTTAAAGCTGTCAAAGGAGATAATCAGCGTGTTTTCAGGGAAAAAATCAGAAGTGATTTCATTGGCAAAGTCATCATAAACGTAGGAGCGCAAAAGACCCTTTGTGACAAAACCGATATAATCAGCGACCTCACCTTCCTGAAGGAAAAAATCATTTGCTTTGAGTTTCATTGGGACATATCCACTCATTGTCAGTGCGATATCCTCTTCCGTAAGGTTATAATGCCGTGCAATATTTTCGTCAATTTTCATAGCTTATAGATTACGTTTTATGCAGAGAATTGATAATTGCGTTAGTCAGTAAAAACAAAAATATAAAATTTGTGGTTGATAAAACAGTCATTCCAGCATCAGCGGTTTGTACAGTTGCTTCAGTATCCTGATGATGACATTTGATGCTCTTATTCTGGTTATTGTACAACAATCTTCTCCATATAGAAATTCTCGTGAGTCTGAATCATAACGAAATAAATCCCACTCTTATAGTTATCCATGCGAATTATTTCACAACTTCCTTGTGTCAATGAAATGGCCTGGCTTTGAAGAAGCTCCATGCCGGCATTAAAAATCTTAATTTCCGCCGCATCAATATTTTCTTCTGTCGTAATTAAAATTCGATCATTCGTTGGGTTTGGTGACATCTTTATCGCATTTGCTTCGCTGTGCTGATAAATAGCTGTATGGCTGTCAACTACCGGCACATTTACGCAATAGCGAATATGGTCCTGCTTTGTGACCGTTACGGTAAGCGTGTCCTCCAAAGTCAGTTCCTCGAATTCAAAGAGAATTGATTCTCCTGTACTTTCGGCTACTCCCAGGATTTTATTTTTTGATGTGATGGCAACCAGACTACCAGCATTCGCTGTTACGCTAAAGGATTCTGTGCCTGTAAGAACCTCAGGCTCGTGAGTAACAATGAGTTCCTGTGGGATTTTTGTATGAAGCGTGCTGAACGCATCGCCATGGTGGTGGAAAAGATGATAGGTGATTTCCTTTTCGTAATAATTGTAGGGCCATTCTGATATTGCAAGAAAGTACTTTCCATAGGTGCTGGCAAATGCGGTCAGTGCATATTTATGCTCTACCCCGGAATTATAGTCCGGCATAAACTCGGGCCAAAGGTAATCGGTAGTGCCCCAATGATATACCTCATTGACCAGTTTATAGGCCAGTTCTGTGGAGGCGATGATACTCAGTGCACCGTTCTCCTGACGGTGGAAAGCTTCAGCAAAACACTCCGGGTAGTGGTCGAATTTTCCGGTGGAGCACCCCAGTGAAAAGACAAAGGTAGGGGCTGTGTTCTCAAGATTTCTGACCTGAAACATGCCATATGCAGGACATCCCCAGCTATCCACATTGCCATGATCATCGTAGAAAGTCAGGAAGGAACCATCGTTTATCTGTTGTGAAATTTGCGATCCGCTGCCTCCGGTCCAGGTGAGTCCCGCAGGACTGGCAGGGATGTATCCCAATCCGTGAGGCCCAAAGTAGTTGACAAGATTCTCCGTGCCGGGAACTGTGGACCACAATCCGGCAGAGTGATTGCCATCGTAGATTTGGTTGATGCGTACCGAAGACTTACCAAGCTCATTGTTGAAGAAACCAACCATTGTTTCACTACAGATCTGAAACCAGCTATAGTCTTCCCAGCCTGATACAATCGTGGGGTGTTGGTAGAAATCGGAGCTTAGTGGAGGGTTTCGCTCATAATTGATGAATTTACGAATGGTGCTCTCCAGCTCCGGGGCATCGCGGGCCGTGATGCGGGAGATGGTAATGTCCGGAAGCCCGTCTTCATCCACATCTGCATATTTATTATCAGAAATACATGAGCCGGCATATGGGTGCACTACCGTAGGACTGACAACTGATAACTCGTCCGTTCCATGGTCTCCAAGCAGCAGGATTGCAGCAGGCGGGATATCCCAGGTATTATAGGCATTGTCAATGTAAGCCTCAATATTACTGACCGTATTGCCTCCCATCTCATTGGTTGTTGCAACAGCAGTATAGATCCCCTGCTGAGTGCGAAAACTTTTGATGGAATCTGCCCATGTGAGAAATGCCGGGTTGTCGGGAGTGATGATGAGGTACTCACAGCCCGTTTCATTTCCGGTGAAGGTGATTTTTGTGGGTGCATGTTCAATGACGCCACTATTGAAAATAATACCGCGAAGAATTGGATCCCACCAACGACTCCGCAGCCGTTCATCTCCATATTTGCCATTGCTACCAGAAAATGTAAGAGTGAAGGTGGCCTCTTTTATAATTCTAAGTTCTTTATTTACAGGGTTGTATTGAAAGGGGGCAAAGCCAAGCTTTACCACCTCCACACCACGGATTTGTGAAATATCAGAAAGCAGAACCTGCTCTTCGGGGTACCAGGTGTCACTTTCGTAGATACCCTGGTCTTTTATCAGTTGAACAGGACTTTTCTCATTCTGGAGAGGTATACCTTGTGACGGAGCAATCTCAATGTCTTGTATCACTTCAGAAAGAAGCACTGAATATTCAACCTTCACCTTTGCGTTTTCAGGAACCGCAATTATTTTGCTCAGTTGTGGCAGGTCGGGTGCTCCCTTTTGATTGGGGAGGAACAAACCCTTCATTAATATTTCGCTGTACGGTGTTCCCTCATTCCTGATGGACCGAATCTCATATTCCGGGGCTGTGTATGTAATTGTAATGGATCCACGGTTTTGAGATTCGATGGAAAACCCGTTTGAAAGGGTCTTGTTTTGAGCGTTTTGTCCACAAGAGGAATAGGGGAGAAGAAGCACCCATGCAAAGAGTACCATAAAATACCAGTTAAGGTTAGAGATGTAAAACATGCTTGTTTGTTAGATTTGTGTAGGACAAATATAGTTAAATGGATGAAAAGACCATAACTGGGAGCAAGCAGATTGACTTTTTGCCGGATTCGCTCCTCTGCTGTTCATCCGGTTGTTCGCAAAGATTCTGATGACAATAATTTTGCGTATTTTTGAAATCAACGATAAATCCGGCGTGATATGAAGCTCTCCAAGACTATTTTCAAAATCCTTTTTGGTATCAGTGGTACAATCTTTTTCCTATATGTATTTATGGGATGCAGTGCATCAAAAGTGGATCTTAGTACTATTGAGTTTACACCTGTTGTCAGTGAGCAGTGGCCCGTGTCCACACCTCAGGAACAAGGACTGGAATCCGAACTTGTAGCCAGAATGTATTATGATGCCGGTAAGCTGGAAACGCTTTTTAGTTTGCTCGTCATTAAAGGTGGTTATTTAATTGCGGAGGATTATTTTAATGAAGGGTCCATTGATCAAAAAGACCGGCTTCAGTCGGTAACCAAGAGTGTTACCTCGGCACTGGTAGGGATTGCTATTGCACAGGACTCTATTGCCGGCGTTAATCAGCATATGATTGATTTTTTTCCTGAAATAGCCGACCGGATATCAGACACCAGAAAACTTCAGATAACGCTGGCAGATTTGTTAAAGATGCGCTCCGGATATCCACGGGAAGAGGATGATCAAACATGGTGGGACGGACTTTTGTCAGGATACTACCCACCTCTCATTGAAGACTTTCCGCTGGTTAGTGAACCGGGCACAAAGTTTCATTACAGCAACCTGTCATCAAACTGGCTTGGAATTATCGTCGACAGGTCTTGCGGCATGAATCTGAAAGCCTACGCTGAAGAGAATCTGTTTTCTTATCTTGATATTGACCCGGGCGAATGGGGACAGGATGCTGAAGGGCATAATAACGGTTGTGGTGATCTTCATCTGACACCCAGGGATGCTGCAAAATTCGGACTCCTGTACCTCAATGATGGAAAGTTTAACGGCAATCAGATTATTCCTGCCGAATGGGTTGAAGCCTCACATAAGACCTATTCTGTGAACGAAGCCTTTGTAACGCGGATTGGCGATTTTGATGATATCGGATACGGCTATCATTGGTGGACGGCAAATACCAGGGACTATCATGTCAATTTTGCCTGGGGACACGGGGGGCAGCTAATCGTGCTCGTGGATGACCTTGATATGATTATCGTTACAACCTCATATCCGTTTTGGCTGGAGCATAACAGCCAGTCGTGGAAACATGAAAAGGAGATTATTACAATGGTCAGTGAGTTTATAAACTCAATTCCTGTAAAGTAGTTTTTGCACAATATGGACAGAAGCTATGTTCAACTTCGCATTCTGATTCGTTCCTCTGCTGTTCATCCGGTTGCTTCACTTCGCTGCCAATTGAAGATATTATTTGGGATTATTTAAAAAAAGGAACACAGAGTTTCTCAGAGGAATCACAGAGTCCCACAGAGTTGGTTTGCTACCTCAGGCAGTTACCACCCGCTAATCTCACAAAAACATACATCAATCCCCATAGGTTAGCTCACCACCTCATTCAGACTGTGTGCTGCGCACAGTCCGAACGCTTAATTGTTAGGTGTAGTTTTTAATTTGTCTTAAACTATTCAAATATTCATCAGGTGTCAAAACTGGAATATCAGATTCTTTAAAATCTTTACCGTTTCTTGTGATGATTATACTACAATCGACTTTTAATGCACAATAATATTGTAAAGAGTCTTCAAAATCCGGGAATTTAGAAGCCAATCCTTTATCTACAATTTTATCTGTCAAATCAGAAGTATCAGCGATAACTTTAAACTTCCTTATTTTTTCTTTGACAACTTCACTATTTTCAAATCTTGCCAATAAATAATAAGCAGTAGAGTAGGTCAAAGCAGAAACATATATCTGTGCTTTTCCTTTATCTGCAAGTGTTGCAATTTTTGCGGCAGATTCATAGAAAGGTTCTCTTTCTCCAAGCAAGTCGATGACAACATTCGTGTCTAAAAATAATTTTTCTTTCATTTGTATTTCTCTGCTAAATAATCACCATATGCTTCTTTATAATCAAAATCAGCAGGAATTTTCACTCCGGTTTGTAAGCTTTTTACAAAAGGAGAAATTTCAATTTCATCATTATCTTCTATTTTATCCGTATCAACTAATGATTTTAAGTACGATTCTATCAAACGAGAAAGACTCCTTTTTTGAGAAGAAGCATAGTCTTTAGCTTTGTCAATGACGTTTTTATCGAGTTTTAATGTCAATTTTGCATCCATAATCTTAATGTTTTATTTACGTACAAATATAAATAAATAATCCGTATAAGGCAAATCTTGATTTTGTGCCCTTAAATTACACCTGGAGGTGAGTATATGGCAAGTAGGCGATTGCGGGCTTCAAACCTATCAATCCGAGATGAAGTTGAAGCGGGCTACATCCCATGAATTTACTACTATCTCGCCTATTTTGTATACACAATGTGTGTGCCCTGCATGCGCATTATGCAGCGCACACTGACTGTACGCTACAGAAAAAGATTGAAAATACAAATTTAATTTCAGTAGATATATTAACAGACTTGTTTATATGCACGGTCGTTTTCTATCTGATTAGCGATTAGCGAATTTGATTAAGAATAAGAACAGGGGGCTACGTTTGTCTTCTCCCGCAGCGCTGTTCAAATTCGCATTCATATTCGCTCATCTGCTTTTCTTTCGGTTGCTTCACTTCGCTGCCAATGACAGATATTATTTGTGATTATTAAAAAAAAGGAACACAGAGTTTCTCCGAGGAATCACGGAGTCCCACAGAGTTGGTTTGCTACCTGCAATGACGAAGTTGCTTGAGCTCTTCAAAGCGCGGAAGGCCCGAACCTT
>PKSY01000328.1 GCA_002869405.1 Marinilabiliales bacterium | reverse complement strand
GAGAAGCCTGATGATGTGATTTGTCAGGCTTTTCTTATAAATTCTGCAATAGGAATATCGGCTTCCGACAGGTCGTAGCTTAATAACTCCTTCAGAGTAACCCATTGAAGTTTTTGATGACTCTCAGGCTTCATGACCCCCTTGTAATCATGGATTTTTATCGCATGGAGATGTACAGACCGATCCTGATAATGATGAATAACATCAGTGAGAATATACCCGGGAGTTGCATGAATACTCAGTTCTTCCTCAAGCTCACGAATTATACATTCATTAAGTGTTTCACCTTTCTCAACTTTTCCCCCCGGGAATTCCCATTTTCCGGAACGTGGCGAGCCGTCATTTTTGCGCTGCGCAATAAGCACTTTGCCATCAGAGATTATTACGGCCGCTGTTACATCGATAATTTGCATTTCACAAAACTAATTTTTTTGCATTGAACAAAATAATCTAAAATGCACTTTTGTATATTTGAGAATTAAACCAACATTGTATGAAAAAGATACTGTTTTTTGCTGCGGCACTGTTAGTAATGATTTCTGTTAAAGCACAGAATACACCATTTGACCATGTAGAGCCGCCATTCTGGTGGGCAGGAATGAAGCATGAAAAGCTTCAGCTGCTTATTCATGGTGATGATATTTCCCATCTTGAACCCAAAACCGACGCACCAGGCGTGGTTATTGAACAGGTGCGCCGTGTATCAAATCCTAATTATCTGTTTATTGATCTTGATATTGCTGAGGCAAAAGCCGGAAATGTGGTTTTTCATTTTCATGATAAAAGTACCCGGGCAATTATTGACCTTGAGTATGAGTTTCGCGTAAGAGAAGAAGGAAGTGCTGAGCGAGAAGGGTTTTCTTCTGAAGATGTTATGTATCTGTTGATGCCCGACAGGTTTGCAAATGGTGACCCTTCCAACGACAGTCATCCTGATATGCGTGAAAAAGCTGATCGTAATAATCCTAACGGCCGTCATGGTGGTGACCTGAAAGGAATCATTGACAACCTGGACTATATCAGCGATATGGGTTTTACTGCTTTATGGCTTAACCCTTATCAGGAGAATAATAATCCTGAATATTCATATCACGGATATGCAATAACTGATTTTTATAATACTGACCCCAGAATTGGTACCAACGAAGATTACCTTGAATTAGTTGAGCTCTCACATCAGAAGGGGATGAAGGTGATAATGGATTATATTCTGAATCATAGTAGTTTATACCATTGGTTTATTGAAGATCTTCCTGCTGAGAACTGGATTCATCAGCATGAAGAATTTACCTACTCTAATTTCCGTGGTTCTGCTATCAGCGACCCATATGCCAGTGAATTTGATTTGAATCAGATGCTTACCGGATGGTTCGACCGACATATGCCGGATCTTGATCAGCGCAATGAACTTCTCTCCACATACCTTATTCAAAACACTATTTGGTGGATTGAATATAGTGGAATTGACGGTATCCGTCTGGACACACAACCGTATCCGTATAAGGAGATGGTGGCAGACTGGGCAGAGCGGATTTTTTATGAATACCCTGAATTTAATGTGGTGGGAGAGGCGTGGCTCCAGAAAGAGGCGCTTACAGCATACTTTCAGGAAACAAGCCGTGGAAAGCACTATAACAGTAATATTCCTTCCATAACTGATTTTCCATTACACGGTGCTATAAACAATGGACTCAGGGATTCCGAGGGCTGGAATACCGGTCTGTATGCGATCTATTATACTCTGGCTCAGGATTTTGTTTATCCCGACCCTTTTAAGAATGTGATCTTTCTTGATAATCATGATGTGGATCGTTTTAGCTTCCTGACAAAGCAGGATATGGAGATTTATAAAATGGGTGTTGCCATGATTCTAACCATGAGGGGAATACCTCAGGTATATTATGGTACTGAGTTACTTATGGACGGTGATAAAAACAGAGGACACGGGTTTATCCGCCAGGACTATCCCGGAGGTTGGGAGAATGATAAAACCTCTGCATTTACCGGTGAAGGCCTTGATAAAAATGTGCTGGAAGCACAGGCTTTTATGAAACGGATTCTGAACTGGAGAAAAAACTCTGAGGTAATTCATCATGGCTCGTTTAAGCATTTTCTGCCTGTCGATCAGGTTTATCTCTATGCCAGAGAGTATAATGGTGAGTCTGTTATTGTAATCGTTAGTAAAAATAATTCAAATGTAAAATTTGATTATTCAAGGTATCAGGAAGTGCTGGGTGGTGCAGTTAATGCAGAGGATATTATTAATGATAGTCGGGTAAATCTGAATGACTTTACTATTTTGCCAAGGTCTGTATATATTCTTGAAATAAAATAATTGATCAATAGGTGGGTTATCGCTCTATTTTTATATTTTTGTTGATATAGCCTACTGATCATGAGAATAAAAGACCTTTTTCTTCTATTGCTGCTCTTTTCTTCATTGCTGGTGAATGCACAGCAAAAAGAGATTGACAGCCTCGAAAACTATTACCACTATTCACAGGATGCCAAGCGAATGGAGATTTGCCTGGAACTCTCAGCTCTTTATCGAAATATAGATCCTTCCAAAGGTCTTGAATTTGCAAAAGAGGGAATCACTCTTGCCCGTCATTTTAAGGATCTGAAAACTGAAGCTGCCATATTGAATGAAATGGGAGTTCTGTACCGAAAACTTGGTGAGCTGGATAAGGCTATGCTTTACCATAAAGACGCGCTGGTGATTTTTAAAAGCACCAATGATATAATGGGACAAGCCTATTGCTTTTCGAATATTGCCAGTGTCAATATAGATATGGGCTATTATGAAATGGCGCTCGAATATGCGAACCGATCGCTGGAGTTGAAGAAAAAGCTGGGTGATGAGAATCAGATTGCCTATTCACTCAGGATAATTGCCTCCATATACCATGAAAGCGGCAGATATAGTGAAGCACTACCGTATTATAATCAGGCAATGGATTACTATGAAAGGCTAAATAATAAAACTGAGAAAGCTAATGTAATGCTAAATAAAGCAATCGCATCTTCCTCTTTACATGATGATTTTACTCCTGAAATAGTGGATTCCCTCTTCTCACAGGCACAGATTATTTATGAGCGTGTTGGAAGTAAATATGGTGTGGCTGCTGTACATTTCCATCGGGCCGACTGGGAGGTTAGGGTAGAAAATTATACTGCTGCTGAACAATACTACCTGAAAGTACTTGAAATAACCAAGGAAATTGATGCCAAGGTGCTTTACCTTAAAGCACTTGAAAAGATCAGCGAGTTCTATGAGATTATCGGTAGAAATCAAACAGCATACGATTATCTGTCCGAATATGTGCGGCTGCAAAAAGAGTTGTTTTCTGAAAGTAAGGCAAAAGAAGTAGCATCTATCGAATCACGTATTCTCCTTCGTGAACAGGAACAGGAAATAGATGTATTGGAAGCACAGCAAAAAACAAGAAATGTAATTATTGTTATGATTTTTGTGTTGCTGATAGCCATTGTGCTATTCCTTCTTTTCTTTAATCAGCGTTATAAAGAGATAAAAAGGTTGAATAATAAGCTTAACGATGAGGTTACGCATCGACGAAAATCTGAGGAGAAACTTAAGGAATCTGAAGAGCAGCTTAAAGTGCTTATCGAGGATAAAAACAGGTTTCTAAGTATTATTTCTCACGATCTTAGAAGTCCGTTTTCCGGAATGTATGGGTTGATATATCTGATGGAAGAGCAGTATGATGAATTGTCGGATGAAAAAATTAAAGAGATAATCGACCGCCTGTCAAAATCCTCATCACAAATTAATGAACTTCTTGAGGACTTGCTATCCTGGGCTAACCTCTCATCAGGAAATATTGTCTTTAAACCGGAAATTTTTAATGCTACAAAACTTATAAACGAAGTTGTGGATATAAATACCTACAGGCTTCAAACAAAAGATATAAGCTGCAGATACGACTCGTCCACGCAGTTTATCCGTGCTGATTATTTTATGGTAAAGACAGTCTTTATGAACCTGCTTACCAATGCTATTAAATTTTCAGATAGTAACAGCCAGATAGAGATTGAGCGCGAAATCATTGATGATAGAATTGTCTTTTCTATAATAGATCATGGTATCGGAATGAATGAGGATGCATTAAAAAAGATTCAACAGCCTGGTAAACATGTTAGTAAATCAGGGACTATGGGAGAGAAAGGTTCCGGTGTAGGACTTTTATTGGTATATGACTTGTTGAAAAAGCATGGCTCTCAACCTGAATTCAGCAGTTCTCCCGGAGAAGGAACAACGGTAAAATTTTCACTACCTGTTAAATAAAAAAAGTGGCGGTTTTTGAAAACCGCCACTTTTTTTATCATATGGTTTCTATAATGCTATTGCATTTCGTAAGTCCATGTGAGGTTGTTGATATCAACAGTGAAGAGGTAAGTACCTACTTCAGGAACGGTAAGGTTCCCGGCACCACCGTCTGTTGAGAGTTCACCAGCAGTTGCTCCGGCACCGTAATTAGTACCATCCCAGTTTGGCTGCGAAGTGAATTTGAATGCGAAATCTGTTGTGCCTGCAGGGAATTCTACCATACCTGTGAAAACACCATCGTTTTCAGGATCTGAAATAGAAGGTGCTACATCAGGAGCCCAGCCCTGATATGCTCCGGGAACCCAAAGCATTGCAGGAGCACCTGCTTCAACAACAGTAAGTGTATAAGTCTCAGTCATGGCATCAATAACGAGTTCGAAGTCGTAGTATCCGTCTACCAGTGGTACAAAGTTGCCGTCACCGTTAGTTTCGAAATCAGCAGCGTTAGCACCGGCCATAGTTACCTCATTGTATCCGATAACTTTACCATTCCAGTCCTGACCTTGTCTGATTTTGAATGAACCTAAAGTTGTTACTTCAACACCACTCCATGTCCATGTATAAGTAGTTTCATTAGAAACCTCAGGGAGCATAAGCATGATAGTTTCATCCCAGTTGTGCTGAGCACCATTGTAATTCAGACCGTCACCAACAAAACCTAATTCAGTTTCTGAATAATCTACAGCCTGAACATCACCTGTTTTCTCGAGCGTAGCAGTAGTACCATTTTCGAGGCTCCATGTAACAGAAATTGTGTAGATTCCTGGTGTTTCATTAGAAATGTTGTCACCACCTGGTACAAGTGCGTCAACTGCACCACCGAAGTTAGCGTTTACTTTAATACCTGTTTCACCATTACCAAGGTCGAAATCAGGATCAAGGATTACTTTCCAACCGTTAGAGTAACGGAATTTGAAATCAGCTTTTGTAAGCACGATCTCTGTACCTTCGAAAGTCATTGTGTTAAGATCAAAGCCTGTAGAGGCGAGCTGAGTGCTACCACTCCATCCACCGGGAGTTGCTGCACCAATTACACCCCATTCAACTTTAGCAATAGTTACAATACCGATTTCAGTATCATAAGCGATGTGATAAAGTCCGTCTTCAGGAACAGTGAACATATCTTCTGTTTCAGCGATAGCGCCTCTCCAGAGTCCGAGGGTTGGCTCGTCGCCATCAAGTTCAGTAACCTCTGCAAAGTCAGCACCGGGGCCGTAAGTTGTTCTGGTATCACCGGCAACGGTAATGATGTTGAAACCGTCAGTGCCTTTAACAGCAACATAAAGTTCCATAAGCTCTGCTCTGTCTTCCTGATTTACCTCGTTACGTGCAACGGCCATTTTACCTTTTGCATCGAACTCGGTAAGTGCAGTAGCAGCACCTTTAATGTATGTACCATCAAGTACAATTTCCGGTTCCGGTTCCGGTTCAGGGTCATCGTCACAGGCAACAAAAGTAGTTGCTACAGCAAGCATCATGATCCAGAGGATGTTTGAAATGTTAAAGAAATTTCTCTTTTTCATAGTTTTAGTTTTTTTAAAAAAAGATGATTGTTTAATTTTTATAAGTATGTGCAACACAAATATACTAAATTCCTAAATTCGGATTACCATCAATCGCCCATTGTGGAATCGGGAATGTATTTTTCTCCGGTCCGTGTGCTTCTTTCTCCCACCATGCATTTTCCCATTTTCCAAAACGGATAAGATCCTGACGGCGGTGTCCTTCAACGAACATTTCACGTCCGCGTTCTTCCAGAAGCTGATCAAGAGTACAGCCTGAATAAGGCTCTACATTGGCTCTTAATCTGATAGGATTTACCCATTCATCGCCGTTTCCGCCAAGACGAATTTCACATTCTGCTTTCATAAGATAGAAGTCCGACAAACGGAATAACGGAAAATCGTTGGATAAATTTTCTTTGGCACCCATTTTTATTTCGTATTTTCCGATTCTGGCGCCGGTAGTTCTGATTTCCGCAGGCGAATAACCGTCACCCATGGAAAGAGCCGGCAGGTAAGGATCTATGTCCAGTGGTTCACCGGTAACACTCTCAATAATCTCTGATCCGTCAGCTGCATACTGAGGTCCATAGATAAAATGAGCTTCTTTACGAAGGTCTGTATCTTCATAAGTATCAAAGAAATCCGGTACCACAGCAAATCCATTCCATGGACCTACAGACATATTATAAGTAAGGTTGCTTTGGTAGTGCAATGTTCTCATATGAAGACGGAAACCCTGGAAATCATTCTCATCGTAAGGGATTGAGAAGATAATCTCCGAAGAGTTCTGGTTTTCTGTGATAAATGGTGCAGAAACACTTGTTGCGAGATTGTAAGGACCGTCAATAACGCTGTCGCAATACATACCTGCCTTTTCCCACTCCGGAGTACCTGTATAAACTTCAGCATTCAGGTATAGCTTGGCAAGCAGTGCATAAGCCATATTCCTGGTAGCCATGTATTTCAGATCTCCCGGGTTGAGTAAGCTAAGATTACCTTCAAGATTCTCTACCAGATTTTCAAAAACTACTGCCCTGGCTACTTTCTCAGGTTGTGCGCCTTCACCTAATACTTCCGTTACATAAGGAACATCACCGTAGTTATCCATAAGCAGATAGTAGAAGAACGAACGCAATGTTTCAAGTTCAGCGATTTTAGCAAGAATCTGCTCATTTTCACCAAGGTTGCTTAATGTTTCAATGGTACGGTTACATTCGTTGATACCATCGAAAAACAGTGACCACATTCTGTTTACGCTTTCCGTGTCGTTTGTCCATGAATGAGTGTGAACATCCACCCATTTACCGCCATCATACCAGTCGGCACCACGTGTAGGACCGCAGATTTCATCAGAACTGATTTCCTGAGCAAGGAACCACCATCCGCCATCATCCGCCATATTCTGTAATCTTTTGTATGCATTTACAGCAAGAGTAGCAACCTGCGCATCATTTTCAGGATATTGATCTGATGGAATTCTGTCGAAAAACTCTTCATCAAGTTTTGTACAGCCGGAAGAAAATACTATCCCGGCCAATAATACGATTGATATTAATATTTTATATGCTTTCATAATTTTTTCCCTCCTTAAAATGTTGCATTTATACCAAATGAAATGGTTCTGGAGTTAGGATACACATTATACTGATCCCAGCCGTAAGCAAGGTTGGCATAATATATCTCCGGATCAACACCGGTATATCCTGTCAGCGTGAATACATTGTTTGCTACTACATAAGCCTTCAGGTTCTGCAGCCAGCTAACCTTTTTAACATCGAAGTTATATCCCAGTGAAATAACATCAAGTTTCAGGAATGTTGCATCTTCAAGATATTCTGTTGCAATAACTGCTGATGTGGAACGTCCCTGCTCTTTCCATGCCAGTGCTTCTTCCACAGCATTAAGTTCGGGAAGGTCAAGCGTTGCATCCATAAACATCTGTGTAGCATTGTACTTCTCATGTCCTATCATCGAACGGAAAGAGAAATCCAGTACCCAGTTTTTATAAAATGTGATGTTGTTCGACCAGCCAAGTTCCAGAACAGGGTTTGGTGAACCTACAAATTGTCTTTCAGCATTGGCAAGCTGATCAGTGTAACCACCATTAACAGATTTGAAAATGAAGTTACCGGTAGTTTCGTCAATAGCGACGATTTCAGGAAGATAGAAAGCACTAACTTCATGACCTACCTGGTTTACAACAATATAAAATGCATCACCGACAACACCTCTGCCGCTCAGGTAACCGTTTTTGGCACCTGCATCATCTTCACCACCGGAGATGAGCTCCAGCCATTCTGATTTATTATGCGTTGCAGTAAGTGATGTTTTATATTTGAAATTCGGGAGGTCAATGACGTAAGCCTGCAGGTAAAGTTCAATACCCTGGTTTACGATGTTACCAGCGTTGTCAAAAGTTGTTCTTGCTACGTTACCTCCTTCAAGGGCTGTAGGACGGGGGTAGAGAAGGTCAGTAGTGTTTTTGTGATATAACTCAAGGCTACCACTGATCTTACTGTTAAACACTGCAAAGTCAACACCAATGTTTGTCTCTCTTGTTTTCTCCCATTCAAGGTCGTCATTCTGATTATGTGAAGGAGCAAATGTAACTACCTGCTCACCGTTTTCCGGATTTGTTGCCAATCCTGTCGGAACAAATGATACCTGGCTGTATCCTGAAGAGAATGCCTGGTTTCCGGAAACACCATAACTAACTCTGAGTTTTAATTGGTCGAACAGATTTGAGGACATGAAGTCTTCACTGTGGATATTCCAACTGGCAGAAGCAGTAGGGAACCATCCCCATTTATTATTTGCACCAAACTTCGATGATCCGTCGCGACGTAAACTGGCCGAGAGGTAATATTTTGAAGAATAATTGTATTGTGCTCTTCCGAAGAAGCCCACAAGCTTTTCATTGTTCTTGTACGATCCAACGTCACCATAATTTACCTCTGCAAATGTTGCAAGGTTATTTGCACCAATAAACGGTGACTGAGGGTTCTGAGCCTGTGCCGACATACCATTGTATGTAGCTTCACGATAAGAATAACCACCGAGTATATTTAAATTATGAATGTCGTTCAGTGTCTTGATATAGGTGAAATAGGTCTCAATCTGGCGCTCGGAATGGTTGTTATATGAACGACGGCCAAAACCATTATCTGCGGAAGCGTAAACTCCTTTCGGGCGGAAGTATGTGTATTCCTGATCGTTGCGTATGTAACTTGCAAGAGCAGTACCTGTGAATCCGTCAAAGAATTCAAAATCAGCTCTCATACTACCAAGGTAGCGTTTTGCATCCCTTATATTGGTAATCATATCAATTACGGCCAGAGGGTTTTCATAATTAAAAACTCTCTGAGTGCGATTAAAATCACCATTAGCATCAAATACCGGATCCGTGGGGTTTCTGGTCAGTGCCTGGAAAATCACATCATCATTATCATTACCATCATAATTTTCGTAGTCATTTTGCTCAAAAGAGATTGCCATGTTTCCATTCAGTGTCAGGCGATCATTAATGCCTTTGTGAGTAATG
>PKSY01000226.1 GCA_002869405.1 Marinilabiliales bacterium | reverse complement strand
TGCCCACTGATGTTTCTCCAGAAAGCATTAATGCATCTGCACCATCAAGAACCGAGTTTGCCACATCACTCACCTCGGCACGTGTGGGCCTTACGTTGCTCAGCATCCCTTCCATCATCTGAGTTGCAATTATTGTGGGCTTCGAAGCGTCGAGGCATTTACGTACCAGTTGTTTCTGAAATACCGGTACTTTCTCCTGTGGTACTTCAATGCCAAGATCTCCGCGGGCAACCATAATGCCATCTGAAACCGATATGATTTTATCAATATCTTTTATTGCCTCTGGTTTTTCGATTTTCGCAATAATTTTTGGTTTCACAGCTTTATCATAGGAATTTATTAAATCTCTAAGTTCGATAATATCATTTGCCGAGCGAACAAAGGAGAGTGCTATCCAATTTACTTCCAGTGACATTATGAAGTCTACATCTTCTTTGTCTTTTTCTGTTAAACCGGGCATTGAAATATCTGTATCAGGAAGGTTAATTCCTTTTCTTGACTTGATAGTTCCTTCAACCATTGCCTCAAGCACCACCTCTTTTTCTTTATCTGTGGATATTACTTTATAGAGTAGCTTCCCGTCGTCGACCATTATTTGATCTCCCGGGCTTACATCTCGTGCAAAATAGTGATACTGAACACTGATTTTCTCCTGAGTTCCCATCATGGGCTCATTGGTAAAGGTAATTTGTTCTCCTTTTTTTACCGTTATTCCTGCATCAGGAACCATCCCGGTTCTGATTTTGGGACCCTGAAGGTCAGCCAGAATTGCTGTTTTCGTTCCCAGGTCTTTATTTACACTCCTTACCAGATTTACACGTTCCAGCTGTTCTTCATAACTGCCATGTGAGAAGTTTAATCGGATGACATTTACACCAGCTTTAATCATTTCTGTCAGGACCGGCTTGCTTTGAGATGCCGGACCAATGGTTGCAACAATTTTCGTTTTCATTTTTTTCTCTGTCATTTCATTTTTCTATTGTGGCATTGGTTCAATCCTGTGCAGTTCAAGGTCTTCAAGGATATACTTTCCCTCTTTAAGGATGTTGACATCTACTTTTAGTACTGCCAGTATGCCACTTATTGATCGTATTTTCTGCAGGAATTCTGATGGATGGAGATGGTTGGTAAAATCTTCAGCCAGCAGAAAATAATCAACATTTTTTATTCCGGGTGCCAATATACCGGATTCATTTTTATTTTTTATTATGAAGTACTTAATTCTAAAGATTTCATCATAAAAATAATATAAAGAACATATTACGGGAGAATCTTTAGTGTAAACGGGAAGATCAGAAACTTTGCGGAACTTCATACCCATGGCCCTGTTTAGTTTGTGTGCCATCTTGTAATCCGGCATTTGTCCCACAATACTAAAAAAGGCAACATCTGTATAATCCAGTGGATCAGGTCGAAAGCTCCTCTTTGGCATAATGTATAGCTTTCGGTAAAGGTATGAAATTACAGGTTAGTATCCTCTATAACCTTCCATGTCTTTTCAGAAGCATTTTGTTCCGCTCCTTTTATTGAGAAATCATATCCTTTTTTGTAAGGCTTTTCATCAATATAAATCTGAACAATATACTGCTTGTTGTAGCCGTTTCCCTCTTCTCCCAGCAAACGGAATTCAATTTCCCTTTTATTTTTTTGCGACCACTCTATGAGTTTACTTTTGAAATTAAAATCCGTGGATTGAAGTTCATCGATATCATATCCGAGTTTGATTACATGGTCAATGATAATTTTTTTCGAGAATTCATATCCTTTATCCAGGTACATTGCACCTACAAAAGCCTCAAAAGCATCGCCGTTAATGGATCTGTAGTGGTTGCTGTCGTTACTCTGAGTTTCGATAAGATTGTGAAGGCCCAGTTTTCGGGAGAGTTTGTTGAGCTGCGAGCGGGAAACAATTTTAGACCGCATTTGCGTTAGGAAGCCTTCATCTTTATAAGGGAAAATCTTAAAAAGATAATCAGCAACGATAGCTCCGAGAATGGCGTCACCAAGATACTCGAGTCTTTCGTTGCTGATTTTTAATCCGTGTGATTCCTCTTTAGCAGCAGATTTATGACGAAGCGCTAATTTGTACAGAAAGATATTTCCGGGATAATAACCAAAAATATTCTTTATGGATTCAAAAAGTTCTCTGTCGTCTGAAAAATATGCTTTTACGGGTTTCACAAAACCGGAATGTCTATTTTTTATTCTTCAAATTTCTTAAAAATAATACTTGCATTATGACCGCCAAAACCGAAAGTATTACTTAGTGCGTAAGTAATCTTGTGAGGTGTGGCTTTTTCTCCAAAATTGAAGTTCAATTTGTTGTCAATGTCCGGGTCATCAGTAAAATGGTTGATAGTAGGAGGAATGAGGCTTTCATTAATCGCAAGAATAGATGCGATGGCTTCGATAGCTCCTGCTGCACCAAGAAGGTGACCTGTCATTGATTTTGTGGAGTTAATGATAATGTCATAAGCATGTTCACCAAAGAGGCTTACGATAGCTTTTGGCTCAGCAATATCACCCAGAGGTGTGGAAGTACCATGGGTATTGATATGATCAATATCTTTAGGTTCTATGCCAGCCTCTTTTATAGCATAAGCCATGGATTTCCGGGCACCTTCACCTTCGGGATGCGGAGAAGTCATATGATGGGCGTCGGCGGATAAACCGGCACCAACAACTTCAGCATAGATTTTTGCACCACGTGCTTTGGCATGCTCATACTCTTCGAAAATCAGGGTGCCTGATCCTTCTCCAAGAACAAATCCGTCGCGGTCTTTATCAAATGGCCGTGAAGCTGTTTTCATATCGTCATTTCGTGTACTGATGGCATGCATTCCATTAAACCCACCAATACCGCCAACATTAATTGCGGCTTCAGAACCACCGGTAATAAAAAGATCGGCGCGACCGAAACGAATGTAGTTTAAGGCATCAATGAGTGCATTCGCTGAAGAAGCACACGCTGATACAGTACTGTAATTGGGCCCTCTAAACCCATAATTTATAGAGATGTGACCCGCGGCTATATCCGCAATCATCTTTGGAATGAAAAACGGGTTGAAACGTGGCGTACCATCTCCGGTTGAAAAATTGGTGATCTCAGTAATGAAAGTATCCAAACCTCCAATTCCCGAGCCCCAGATTACACCGGCTCTGTCAAGGTCTATTGACTCAAGGTCAAGTCCGGAATCTTTTATTGCTTCCTTAGTGGAAATAAGTGCATACTGTGCGTACGCATCAATTTTACGGGCCTCCTTGCGATCAAAGTGCTTGTTGGGATCATAGTCTTTCAGCTCACAGGCAAAACGGGTTTTGAAATTGCTCGCATCAAAACGTGTGATCTCATTAGCACCACTAACTCCATTGATCAAGCCATTCCAGTATTCCGAAACGGTGTTGCCCAATGGAGTTAGCGCACCAAGACCTGTAACAACAACTCTTCTTGGGGTCATGTTACAGTTTTTAATTTTTACTTTGAATTGTCTTCAATGTACTTAATTGCTTCTTCTACAGAACCAATCTTTTCTGCCTGCTCATCAGGAATAGCAATATTAAATTCTTTCTCGAATTCCATGATAAGTTCAACAGTGTCGAGAGAATCTGCTCCGAGATCGTTTGTAAAGCTAGCTTCCGGTGTTACTTCACTTTCATCTACACCAAGCTTGTCAACGATAATCGCTTTTACTCTGGTTGCAATGTCTGACATGACTTTTAATTTTTTAGTTAAACGCGGAAGCAAAGAACGGTATTTTCAGATTTATAAACAAAATTTTAAATCATAATTTTGAATTATGTCTCTATAATAAATTGATATACAATTATATGTATATAGCTATATTTATATAATATGTGGCTGATTTGTCGCATTTATGCATTATTTGATGGCCTCTTTTGCAATACTTTTATCTTTGTGATATGAAAAAAATAGTGATTTTCGCTTCAGGAAGTGGAAGCAACGCTCAAAGAATAGCTGAAGAGTTTGCCCAAATACCAGATATACAAATTGATAGAATCTATTGTAATAAATCCGATGCTTTTGTACTGGAACGTGCAAAAAAACTTTCAATCCCTGCATTTGTCTTTAACAGAGACGATTTCTACACAAACGGTAAGGTTCTTGAACAGCTTCTTTCCGATACTCCCGACCTAATCGTTCTGGCCGGTTTCCTTTGGCTCATTCCTGAAAACATTATAAAGAAATATGAAGGACGCATTATTAACATTCACCCGGCTCTTCTTCCAAAATATGGTGGTAAAGGAATGTATGGCATCAATGTGCATAATGCAGTTATTGCCAACAAATAGAAAGAGTCAGGTATAACCATCCATCTGGTGAATGAAAAGTATGACGATGGCGATATTCTCTTCCAGGCCTCATGTTCCTTAACACCTGACGATACTCCCGATACCCTGGCCCGGAAAATCCATGCATTGGAGTATGAGCATTTCCCGAGGATAATCGAAGAACATTTGCGAAAGTAAATAATCAATAATAGGGTTTTGCGATGATTTATTGATGCGTAAAAAAATGTTAATTGTTTATGCGATCAATTATTTCTTTTTATCTTTAGATTTTTGAATTCCTTTTCCAGCTTTCGGAAAACAGACAGCCTGATTTTTTGTTATATTTAATTATAACCGGATTGAAAGAGGAGCTTAGAGCCATAAATGCGGTTGCAATTGTTAATGTTATGAGTATAGCCCTGTATCAGAGAGTAAGTTATGATCTTAGTGAGTTAATCACCAAAAGGTATAGTACATCATTTTCTCTGGCTGTGCGCTTGCTGGAGAAAGAGCAGCGGAAAGCCATTTATGCGCTTTATGGTTTTGTGCGTGTGGCCGACGAGATTGTAGATACTTTTCACGGTTATGATAAAATATTTTTACTCGACAAGCTTACTGAAGACCTGCATTATGCCATTAACAAGGGTATCAGTACAAATCCTGTTCTTCAGGCTTTTGCTGAAACTATCCGCAGATACAATATTGATATGGCTCATATTGAGGCATTTCTTAAAAGCATGAGGGCTGATATTTCAAAAAATGATTATGCCACTGCAGGAGAGATGAATGAGTACATTTATGGTTCTGCTGATGTGGTAGGGCTGATGTGCCTGCAGATTTTCTGTGATAATAACCGGGAACTCTATGATGAACTAAAAGAACCTGCTGCAAGGTTAGGCTCTGCTTTTCAAAAGGTGAATTTCTTACGTGATTTGCGAACCGATATGGCAGAGTTAAAGCGCAGTTATTTCCCGGAAATAGAAAATGATATTTTGACAGAAGATGGCCGCAAGAAAATCGAGGAGTCTATAGTTGAAGATTTTAAGGAAGCTCACAAAGGAATTTCCGGTTTGCCGGGGCGCTCAAGGCTGGCTGTGCTGCTGGCATATACGTATTATTTGAAACTGTTACGTAAAATTCAAAGAACACCCTCAGAGCAGCTTATGCGGCAACGTATCAGAATTCCTGATGCTGCCAAATACCTGATTATTGTGAAGGTCTTTTTTCGTTATAAATTAAAAATCAATTAGTGTGAGAGATGAATGGGTGATTTTGGTCGATCGTGATGACCGGGAGACAGGTGTGATGGAGAAGATGGAGGCACACCGAAAGGCGCTGCTGCACCGTGCCGTATCGGTATTTATTTTTAATGATAAAGAGGAAATGCTTTTGCAGCGTCGTGCAATGTCAAAGTATCACTCTCCGGGCCTTTGGACCAACACGGCATGCACACATCCACGGCCGGGAGAATCAAATGTCGGTGCTGCAGAAAGAAGGCTTACAGAGGAGATGGGTCTTAAAGCTCCACTGCACAAATGTTTCGACTTTATATACCATGCTCCGCTGGATAATGACCTTGCAGAGCATGAATTTGATCATGTTTTTTGCGGTGTTACCAATGATATTCCACAGGCAGACCCCGCTGAAGTCATGGATTACAAATACATGGAATCCGGTGAGTTGCTCAATGATATTCATAAGCATCCGGAGAATTATACAGTATGGTTTCGAAAGATTGCCTACGATGTTTTATGTAAACGAAAAAGTATCAGCAACTGCGAATGATGAATCTCTATCCGGCAAATAAACTTGAGATTAAAGAAGTACGAAAATTTATTGTGATTTTCTATGTGGTTGGTATTGCAGGTTTTACAATACCGTTTTTGCAACCTGTTTTTAAGGTTATAACACCGCTTGCATTACTTCTTGGAGTATATCTGCTCGCCATTTATCACGGTAAGTTTTCCGCGAAATCATTAATCATATTCTTTACCGTCTTTCTTACAGGGTTGCTGGTGGAGATGATTGGCGTAAATACAGGAAAGATTTTCGGCGCATATACCTATGGAAAAACACTCGGGCCGATGGTCTGGAACACTCCGTTAATGATTGGTGTGAACTGGCTTTTTCTTGTTTATGCAATTGCTTCCATTACAGAAAAGCTTAAAGCTCCGGCTATTGTGCAAATTCTGGTCTCTTCCCTGATGATGATTGTGTATGATCTTGTGATGGAGCAGGTGGCGCCACGCATGGATATGTGGTCATGGGAAAACGGGAATATCCCCCTGCGGAATTACTTCGCATGGTTTGTGATCAGTTTCTTCCTTTTTTCATTATTGAAAATATTCAGGATTAAGGTTGAAAATCCTTTGGCAAGAGTACTTTTGCTGTGTCAGTTTTTCTTTTTTCTCTTTTTATTGATCTTGCTGTAGTACCATGATAAAAGCCAGACATCATTTTTATATCTATCCGTTTTTTCAACGCTACACGTTGCGAAAGCTTCGAAAAAAATTCTCAGGCCTGGAGATAGTGGGAGAATTTTATGATGATGGATTACCGGTGCTTTTGCTTGCCAATCATATCAGCTGGTGGGACGGTTTCTGGGCGATGTACCTAAACCTGAAGGTGCTGCATCGTAAGTTTCATTTTATGATGCTTGAATCGCAGCTGAAAAAGCATTGGTATTTTAACCACAGTGGTGGGTTCTCTGTGCGCCGTAATTCAAGAAGCATTATTGAGTCACTGGGCTATACTTCAGAGCTGCTATCCAACCCGAAGAATATGGTTTTGCTTTTCCCTCAGGGGGAACTACACTCTTTATATGATACAGAGGTCCGGTTTGAAAAGGGATTAAAACGTATTTTGCAAAATACAGATAATGAGTTTAAAATTGTTTTTTCTGCCAATTTGCCGGAGTATTTTGATAATCCGCGCCCTGCACTTTACCTGCACCATAAAACATATCACGGAGAATATACTTTTGAGGCCATAGAGCAGGGCTATAATGCGTTTTTCCGGGAGGTTATTACCTATCATAAAAACATTGACCGAAGATGATATATCTGGCAGCCATAGTTATACTGTTTGCGGTAATACAGTTTTTTACGGCATGGGTGAATTTTATCTTCAGGCAAACGCCAAGGGTAAAGAAGAGGTTTCCGGAACTGTTGGTATCAGTGTTAATTCCAGCACGCAATGAGGAGAAAAATATTGGTTTTCTGCTTACGGATCTCATGAACCAGGAATACAAAAACCTGGAGATTTTAGTTTTTGATGATCTTTCAGAAGACCGCACGGCTGAAGTTGTTAATGAATTTTGTGCACGTGATTCGCGTATCAGGCTGCTGCAATCGCAGGGTTTGCCGGAAGGGTGGATGGGAAAAAATTACGCATGTCATACACTGGCGAATAAAGCCCGGGGAGACTACTTTCTTTTTGTTGATGCCGATGTTTCTCTGCAGCAAACCATCATTAAAGATACCCTAAATACAATGCAGCGTCATAAACTTGGGCTGCTGTCGCTGTTTCCAATCCAAATCATGAAATCTTTCGGCGAACGAATTACCGTGCCTGTAATGAACTATATCTTACTGTCGCTGCTGCCGCTGATTTTTGTGCGTGTATCTCCGTTTACTTCTCATTCTGCTGCCAACGGACAGTTTATGCTTTTCGAAGCTGAAAAATACAGAAGGCATCTTCCGCATCAGCGGTTTAAAGAATCAGCGGTTGAAGACATCAGGATTTCACGCTATTATAAAAAGACGGGACTTCGCACTGCATGTATTGCTGCCGACAGGAATCTCTCATGCCACATGTACGAAGGTTACCGCGATTCAGTAAACGGTTTTACCAAGAATATGCTCATGTTCTTCGGTAACTCAGCAGTGGTAACACTGATTTTCTGGCTTATCACCACATTAGGTTTTATTCCTGTCGCTGTTGCCGGAGGGAATATGGTTTTCTGGTATCTTGCTCTTTTGGCAATGAGCCGAGTGATGATATCTGATTCAAGCCACCAGAATGTTTTTTTGAATATTGTATTAATGCCGGTACATCATATCATTATGGGAGTAATAATATATCGTGCAATAAAATTAAAACACCGTAAAGACGATTATCAATGGAAGGGAAGAAAACTGGTTTAATACTTTTTTTGATGATGCTGGGTAGTGTGCTTTTTGCGCAGTATAATGCAGTAATCTATGAGGCGTACACCGGAGATGATATGACTCCCTGGAAGCAGGTAATCGATGAGATGGAAGTAAAGGATGATAAAACAGATGCTTTTCGTCTGGAGTTGGTAAATTATACTTATGGTTATATAGGATGGTGCCTGGGTCAGGATCGTAACAGTGAGGCAGCAAAATATATGAAGCGTGCTGAAGCACATCTGGATTATCTGGAAAACAGTGGGTATAAAATTTCTGATATCATGGCATACCGCGCTGCAATGGTTGGCTTTTCTATCGCACTGGCACCATACAAAGCACCGTTCCTGGGGCCACGCAGTATCGGATATGCTGAGAAAGCAGTGAAGAGTAATCCCGAAAATTATTTAGGACTTCTTCAGCAGGCACATATCAAATACTTTACGCCTCCAATATTTGGCGGATCAAAACAGGAGGCCATGGGAAAGTACCTGCTTAGCCTGAAAACCTATAAAAAGCTTTATACAGATAGTAATAAAGACTGGAATCATCTAAGCCTGTATACTACTATAATTATGGCGTATATGGAGCTTAAAGAGTATGATAAAGCAGAAAAATATTGTCTTGAAGTGCTGGAATTAGAACCGGAATTCAAATGGATTCGCGATGATCTTTATCCCGAAATTAAAAAGAAAAAGAGCTATGAGTAAGAATGTATTAATTGTTGGTGCCGGTCTTGGTGGACTGGCCACAGGATTACGCCTCGCCTCAAGAGGGTACAAAGTGACGTTTGTGGAAAAGAGCAGCAAAGCCGGCGGAAGGCTTAACCAGTTATCGAAAGATGGCTTTACCTTCGATGTTGGGCCGAGCTTCTTTTCCATGCCATACATGTTTGAAGAGCTGGTGAAAGACTGTAATATTGAAATGCCGTTTGAGTTTGTAGAACTGGATCCTTTGTACACCGTGAATTTTAGCGGCAGTGAT
>PKSY01000162.1 GCA_002869405.1 Marinilabiliales bacterium | reverse complement strand
TGGTACAGAGGGCTGAAGCCCTCTTTTGCGAGGTCGTCGCGGAGGGAATGCTTTAGCGTTCCCGTCAGATGAACGATGTGCGATTGTCATCGCGACTGAAGGGAAGCGATCTCAAGCAATGCCAACGACATATTTATTGAAGTAGTCGTATTGGAGTGCTTGAGGTCGCTTCGTCGCAGGCGCCTCGCGATGACGACGCGTTTTGCGCTTTGGTACAGAGGGCTGAAGCCCTCTTTTGCTATTGTTTAGCGCCTTAGCGGTAAAAACCGGTTGTTCTGCGGTTGGTTTAACCAATATTGGTTCCTGAAAAAGATAAATTCTATCTTTGCAAAAACATCAAAATGAGACGAATTGTAATCCTGACAGGCGCGGGTATGAGCGCAGAGAGCGGAATATCAACCTTCCGTAGTTCTGACGGACTATGGGAAAACCATCGTGTTGAAGATGTGGCCTCTCCTGAAGGATGGGAAAAAGACCCTGAACTTGTACTGGAATTCTATAATCAGCGAAGAAAACAGCTGTATGAAGTAGAGCCCAATGCAGCACACAAGGCACTGGCAAAACTTGAAGCTAAATTCACGGTAAATGTTATTACACAAAATGTGGATAATCTGCATGAAAAGGGAGGATCATCGCAGGTTTTGCATCTTCATGGTGAGCTTAACAAAGCCAGAAGCACTATTGACCCTGAGTATATTATTGACCTTGACCATTGGGAACTGAAATATGGCGACAAATGTCCCAAAGGAGGTCAGCTGAGGCCCCATATTGTCTGGTTTGGAGAGGAAGTTCCTGCCATGGAAGATGCGGTAGAGCTGGTTGCAATGGCAGATATTCTTATCGTAATCGGCACATCACTACAGGTGTATCCGGCTGCAGGGCTGTTATATTATGCACCGGAGCAAATCCCCAAATACCTCATTGACCCCAAAGCTATTCCGGCATATACCGTTAATAATCTGACAGTAATTCCCAAAACTGCAGTAAAAGGTGTGGTTCCTCTGGTTGAAAAACTTCTAAACGAATAGTGCCATGAATAAGGAAGTTGCAGCAAAAATGGCAAAGTATTGTGCCTTTCAGGAAAGATGCACATTGGATGTTAAAGTGAAGCTTGATAACCTTAACATCCCGGCAGAGGAGCAGGAAGCGATTATATCTTATCTCAAAAAGAATAAATTCATTGATAATCGGCGATTTGCCCTTACTTTTGCAGAAGGGAAATTCAGAAATAAAAAATGGGGAAAAACAAAAATACGTTTCCATCTGGAACAAAAAGAGATTACAGAGAAGGATATTTGTGATGCACTGGACTCCATCCCGGAACAGGAATACCTGGATTTATTTCATAATCTGGTAGCACAAAAATCAAAAACAATATCAGCAGCAAACGAATACAATAAAAACCATAAAATAGCCCAATATCTGATATCAAAAGGATTTGAACAGGATCTAATCTGGCAGTATCTGAGGGTTTAAAAACATCAATCATGATTTCATACGAACAAAATAAAGATTTACGTAAGAGGCTTGAAGCCTTGAGGAGGTACCTTTGACATTGACGGGAAAACGTCATTATTAAAGGAAGAAGAACTGGTTATTCAGGAGCCCGGATTCTGGGATAATCAGCAGAATGCACAGAAAATCCTGAAAAATATCACATCACTGAAAAAATGGATTCAGGATCATGAAGCTGCACTGGCATCATGGGATGATTATCAGGTCTTAGTGGAATTTTTTGAGATGGAAGAAGCCACGGAAAAAGAGGTTGATAAACAATTTTATCACACGCTGAAACTCGTGGAGGACCTGGAATTCAGAAATATGCTTAGCAGAGAGGAGGATAAACTCCCTGCAATACTATCCATAAATTCAGGAGCAGGAGGAACAGAGAGCCAGGACTGGGCGATGATGCTGATGCGAATGTACATCCGATGGGGCGAGCGTAACAACATCAAGGTTAAATTGCTTGACGAACAGGAGGGCGAAGTTGCCGGAATAAAAAGCGCCTCCATTGAGTTTGAAGGGGATTATGCTTTTGGATATCTGAAAGGAGAAAACGGTGTTCACAGGCTTGTTCGTTTATCACCGTTCGACAGCGCAGCACGACGACACACCTCTTTTGCCTCAGTATATGTGTATCCCGTTGCAGATGATGACATTGAGATTGAGGTCAATCCTGCTGATATCACCTGGGATACTTTCCGCTCCAGCGGACCCGGAGGACAGAATGTCAACAAAGTAGAAACTGCGGTAAGGTTACATCATGCTCCTACCGACATTGTGGTAGAGTGCCAGGAAACCAGATCGCAGCAGCAAAACCGCGAAAAAGCTATCCGAATGCTGAAATCACAGCTCTACGAAATAGAACTTAGAAAAAAGCAGGAAGCACAGGCGGAAATTGAGGGTAAAAAGAAAAAAATCGAATGGGGATCACAGATCCGCTCCTATGTAATGCATCCGTACAAAATGGTAAAAGACCTGCGCACCCAGCATGAAACAAGCAATGTGCAGGCTGTAATGGATGGCGATATTGATGAATTCCTGAAAACATACCTCATGGAATTTGGCGGAGAATTAGTATAAACATAACACGAACATTATGTACGAATATATAGAAGGAAAACTTGCCGACCTGAACCCGGATCATGCAGTCATAGATACAGGTGGAGTAGGCTATTTCATAAATATTTCCGTAAACACCTTCTCTGCGCTGAAAGGATTACCCGAATGCAGGCTTTTTATCCACCACATCGTTAGAGAGGATGCAGAGCTGCTTTTTGGTTTCGACAGTAAAGAGGAGCGAATGATTTTCCGTGCTCTCATTGCTGTGAGCGGCATCGGCGCAAATACTGCAAGGTTGGTTCTCAGTAGTATGACACCCGGAGAATTCGTTATGGCCATGAGTACCGAGGATGTAAATGCACTGCAAAAAATCAAAGGCATCGGGGCTAAATCTGCACAGCGAATGATTGTGGAGTTGAAGGATAAAGTTTCCAAACTGGAAATTAGCGGCGAAAATGTGGCTACAGTACACAATACCAGCCAAAATGAAGCGTTATCAGCATTGACAGCACTGGGATTCAGCAAAGCAGTAGCTGAAAAGGCTGTTCAACGCGTATTAAAAGTTGCAGAAAGAGATGCTTCTGTGGAAACTATAGTAAAAGAAGCGCTTAAAATACTGTAACAAAAGAAAGTGACCGCGGCAACCATTTCGAGAATTGCGTTATATTTGCCCGCGGAGCTTATTTTTGTGTATAAGCGTGCGAAAACCCGGTGTGGTGCAGGATTATTATTAATAACAAAAACATCTGACAGCAATTTGAAGGGGCATAAAATATACATCTATCTGTTTGGTTTTATCTTATCGACAGTAGCACTGATATTTTCAAGCATAACGGCTACAGCAACCGTAAACTTTATTCCGGGCATTCCTCAGGCACCTCCTGACACAACATACTCCCCGGATTCCACCATGGTTTTTCCTTTTGGTGACGAGTGGGGATATCCTACCATGCCAAAGAATGAAAGCGGACTTTACCTTAATGACCCGCCGAACATTCGTAGCGAAGTGGAATATGACCCTGAAACCAACGAGTACATCCTGAAGCGAAAAGTAGGTAATCTGGATTACAGAAATCCGGTAAAAATGAGCTTCGGTGAATACCTGGAATATAATGAAAATCAGGCAGTTCATAACTACTGGCGCGAGCGTTCAGCTCAGAGCGGGCAGGATATGCGTAACGGCCTTATTCCGGAATTTCGCATCGGAGGAGAAACCTTTGACAGGATCTTCGGAAGCAACACCATTGAAGTAAGACCTCAGGGTTCTGCAGAGCTGATCTTCGGTGTGCTCTCCAACCGCCGTGATGACCCCGCACTTGATGTACGACAGCGTCGTACTACCAACTTCGACTTCCAGATGAAGATCCAGATGTCGGTGATGGCCAAAATCGGCGATAAAATCGAATTTAATACCAACTATAACACTGAAGCTACTTTCGATTTTGAAAATAAACTGAAACTGGCATACGAAGGTCAGGAAGATGAAATCATCCAGCTCATTGAAGCCGGAGATGTGACGCTTCCTCTTAACAGTACACTTATTACCGGTAGCCAAAGTCTTTTTGGTATTAAAACTCAACTTCGATTTGGTAAAGCAACTGTTACTGCCGTTTTCTCGGAACAAGAGAGCGAGACGCAGAATATCAGCGTGCAGGGTGGTGCCCAAACCACAGAATACAGCCTTAAGGCTGACGACTACGAAGAAAACAAGCACTTTTTCCTGTCGCAATACTTCCGTGAAAATTACGAAAGAGCATTATCCACGCTTCCAATCATCACCTCAAATGTAAATATTACCAAAATTGAAGTATGGGTGACAAACATTGGAGCTTCTGTAACTGAAAACCGAAACATTATTGCCTTTTCCGACATCGGAGAGTATAATCCCTATAACTCCAACATCTATCCAAACGGGAATAATCGTTTCCCGGATAATGAGTCAAACTCTATGCTTTACGATCTGGACACCAACCAGATCAGAAATATCAATACAGCATATACCTACCTGCTGAACAACTCATTGGGGTTCACTCAGGGTATCGATTTTGAAAAGGTGGAAAATGCCAGAAAGCTGCTTCCTTCGGAATATACCTACAATCCAAAACTCGGTTTTATCTCACTGAACACATCGCTGAATTCCGATCAGGTGCTGGCAGTAGCCTATCAGTATACGGTAAATGAAAAGATTTATCAGGTTGGTGAATTCTCCGATCAGGGTATTATCAGTCCTAACACGCTGATGGTAAAACTACTTCGAAGCACCACCATTAACACCAAGATTCCGATGTGGGATCTGATGATGAAGAACGTTTACTCTATTGGCGCATACCAGATTAACAGAGAGGATTTTATTCTCAATATTTTGTATGCCGGGAACAATAATGGAGTCCCAACGGGATATCTTACGGAAGGTCCGGAGGATGTGCAGGGTGTGCCGCTGGTGCGTGTTCTAAACCTCGACAACCTCGACCAGCAGCTGAACCCGCCACACGACGGTGTATTTGACTTTATTGATAATGCTGCCACAAACGGAGGTACGGTAAACTCCAGCAACGGGCGTATCTTCTTCACAGTGCTGGAACCTTTCGGATCTTATCTGAGAAATAAGTTACCCGAAGAGCTGGCAAATAAATATTGTTATGATTCGCTATATTCATTAACGAAAACAGGTGCACGTCAATACCCCGACAAGAACAAGTTTTACATTGAAGGGATGTACAAATCATCCAGCGGATCAGAGATTAACCTCAACGCATTCAATATTCCACAGGGTTCTGTAACTGTTACTGCCGGAGGAACCCAGCTTCAGGAAAATGTACAGTATACTGTGGATTATACCCTTGGCCGTGTAACAATCATCGATGAAGGAATTCTGAACTCCGGAACGCCCATCAATATCTCGCTTGAAAATAACAGTATGTTTGCCATACAGTCGCAGACTCTGGCAGGCTTCCATGTGGATTACAACATGAGCGATAACCTTAACCTCGGAGCGACATTACTGAACCTTCACGAGAGACCGCTTACACAAAAAACGAATTACGGCGATGAGCCTATCTCGAATACCATCTGGGGTATGGACTTCCAGTATCAAAAGGAATCGCCTTTTATTACCCGTGTGGTTGATCTTCTGCCATTTTACAGCACCAAGGTGCCATCAATGGTGAGTGTGGATGGTGAATTTGCACATTTTATCCCCGGTCACAGCCGCGCCATTGGTGAAACCGGGACATCCTATATCGATGATTTTGAGGGAAGTAAATCGACTATCGACTTAAAGAATATCGGAACCTGGTTTTTAGCAAGTACGCCGGCAAACAGACCTGAGTACAACTCTGAAACGCTGGAATATGGTTTTAAAAGAGCCAAGCTGGCATGGTACATTATTGATCCTTTGTTTTATCAGAAAACAGGAAACCTGAAGCCCGATAACATCACTTCGGAAGAGCTTTCAAACCACTTTGTACGTATGGTACGCGAGAAAGAGGTTTTCCCTAATGCCCAGGCTCCCAACGGACAACAGATGAACCTTGCGGTGTTTAACCTGGCATATTATCCTGATGAGCGCGGCCCCTACAACTTTACCGTTAATGGTCTTGATGTGGATGGCAGCCTCTCCAATCCCCGTGAAAACTGGGGTGGTGTAATGCGAAAAATTGAAACCACCGACTTTGAAGCTACCAATGTTGAGTATGTGGAGTTCTGGCTTATGGATCCATTTGCTGATCCTGACGGCGACGGACCTCTGGAGCCAATTAATACTCAGGGTGGTAAACTGCTCATCAACCTTGGTGATATTTCGGAAGATATTCTGAAAGACTCCCGGAAATCATTTGAAAACGGACTACCACTTGATGCCACAGAGATTGTGGATGTTGACACCACCATGTGGGGCCGTGTTTCCACCTTACAGAACCTTGTAAACTCTTTCGACAATGACCCCAATGCACGTCCATTCCAGGATGTGGGTTATGATGGTCTGAGAAACGAAGATGAGCTCTCCTTCTTTGAGGAATCGTATATCAATAAACTTATCGAACGTTTTGGCACTGTCGGAGCTCCGGCAGTGCAGGCAGCATATGTAGATCCATCAGGTGATGACTACCACTATTTCAGAGGATATGACTATGATGATGATGATAAATACAGTTCTATCCTTGAGCGTTATAAAAACTTTAATGGTGTAGACGGCAACTCTCCGACTCCGGAATCAACAGAGGAGACCTACCCTACCCTGGCAACCACACTTCCAAACATGGAAGATATCAACAAAGACAACACCCTCAGTGAGTCGAACAACTACTACGAATACGAAATAAACCTCCGTCCTGATCAGATGGAAATTGGGCAGAACTATATTGCTGATATCTATCAGGCAAATGGTATTGCACTGGATAATGGTACACGCGGTTCCATCAAATGGTATCAGTTTAAGGTACCGGTAACAAATCCTACCAGAGTAGTGGGGACAATCCAGGATTTCACATCCATCAGGTTTATACGTATGTATATGACCGACTTTTCGGAGCTGGCAGTATTGCGTTTTGGTACGCTGGAGCTTGTACGTGGTGAGTGGAGAAGATATAACTACGATCTTTTATCACCAGGTGAATATATCCCTAATGATATCACCAACAATACACGCCTGGATATCAGCACTGTAAGTATTGAGGAAAACGGTGGTGCAACAGACAGAGTGCCTTACGTGCTTCCTCCCGGCATTGAACGTGAGATTAACGTAAATACTACCAACCTGCAGCAGGAAAATGAACAGGCTATGTCAATGACCATCTATAACCTTACCGATGGTGATGCACGTGCCGCATATAAAAATACTGACTTCGATTTCCGCCAGTTTAAAACCCTGAAAATGTTTATTCATGCTGAAGCACTCTCCCAGTATGATGATTCAAGGTACAACGGAAAAACAGGACCACTGACCGTATTCCTCCGTCTGGGTTCCGACTTCACGGAGAACTACTATGAATATGAAGTTCCTATTGAGTTTACGCCCTGGGGAACATCATCTGTTAATGAGGAAATCATCTGGCCGGAAGTCAATGAAATGAATATCAGCCTCGATAATCTTGTGGCTGTAAAACAGAACAGAAATACGCTGGTATCGGATCCTGATGCCAATGTTTCATACAACACTCCGTATTGGGAAAATGATGGTAAGAACAAAATTACCGTTGTAGGTACTCCAAGCCTTAGTGATGTGCGCGTAATAATGGTTGGTGTGAGAAATCCAAAAAAACAGCTTCTCACTGACGAAGATGACGGATTACCCATGAGTGCCGAAATCTGGATTAACGAGCTTCGTATGACGGACTTTGATGAATCCGGCGGTTGGGCTGCTACGGCACGAATGAATGCAAACCTCGCGGATCTGGGTAATGTTTCAGTATCGGGATTATACAGCACACCTGGTTTTGGTTCCATAGAGAAAAAAGTTAACGAAAGAGCGCAGGAGACGACAACACAATGGGATTTTGCTACCAACGTGGAGTTGGGAAAATTCTTCAACGAAGAGTCGGGGATTAAAATTCCTATGCACTTTGATATTTCTGAAACCCGCTTATCTCCAGAATATAATCCCCTTGATCCGGATATCTACCTGAAAGATGACCTTGCCCTTCTCGATCCTGAAGGACGTGACTCGCTGAAGAAGATGACCCAGGATTATACGATGCGCAAAAACATCAACTTTGTGAATGTTAGAAAAGACCGTACTAACAGTACTAAGAAAGATGGTTCTCCAAGAGCTCCGATGCCATGGAACATCTCAAATTTCGACGTCACATACTCGTATTCTGAAATTTATCATAGGAATATTGATATTGAATATGACATCCGTAAGCAATATCGTGGTGGACTGGGATATAACTTCAGTACTCAGCCAAAACAGATTAAGCCTTTCGGAAATGTCAAGTTCCTTAACAAGAAGGCCTTTGCCCTGATAAAGGACTTCAACTTCTATCTTTTACCGAAAATGTTCTCGTTCCGCACAGATCTGGACCGGCAGTTTACAGAGAAGAAATTACGGAACAAGAGCCGTGGAGATATCATTATTGACCCCACATACATGAAGGAGTTTGACTGGACCAGGCTCTATAATCTGAAATATGACCTCGCTCAGTCTTTAAAGTTTGATTTTTCTGCCAATGCCTTATCATACATTGATGAGCCACCGGGAAGACCAATTCGCGACAGCATCTACGATCAGATGAGAAACCTGGGTACCATGAACAGTTACAGCCAGAACTTTAACCTGAACTGGAACGTACCTATCAACAAGCTGCCATTGATGAACTGGGTGGGACTCACCTTACGTTATGATGCAACATATCGCTGGCAGGCATCTCCTCAATCTGTACAATCTGTTTTGGGAAATACGGTTGAGAATTCCCGCAATGCCACTGCAAACGCAAACATCAGGCTTTCAAGCTTATACAAGAGCATTCCATATGTTAAGAATCTCGGACAGAAAAAGTCTTCTAATAAACGGGATGCCAGAACAAGCCGAACGCGGGCATCAAACCCTGATCAGGCAGCAACACAGGATACAGCGAAAAACCAAAAGCCAAAGATTAACTTTGTCAAAGAAGGTTTTGACGGCCTGCTGATGATGATTTTTGGTATTAAAGACGCCTCGGTAGCATACACACGAAACAGCGGTAATCTGATGCCGGGATTTATGCCGGAACCAAATATTCTTGGAAACAGAACAACAGATTGGTCGCCGGGCCTTGATTATGTGTTTGGCTTTAATCAGGATATCCGTGAGCGAGCAGTAGCCAATAGCTGGCTATCCGCAGATACGCTCAACAACTCACAGTTTATCAATAACTTCTCGGAGAATATTAACTATCGTGTGAATTACGAGCCATTTAAAAACTTCAGGTTTGAAATCACAGGGACAAAAAGGACTGCTGAGAATTATAGTGAGATATTCAAAGCTGATGCTTTTGGAGAGTACCAGTCGTATGCAGCAGCGCGCAGCGGTAGTTATTCTGTATCTGTAATTACCTGGGGAACAGCCTTCGGAAATGATGAGCTGGAAGATAATAGGTCGGTAAACTTTGAGCATATGAAAGCCACACGGCTGGATGTTGCCACACGACTGGCAGAGCAGAATCCCAACTG
>PKSY01000316.1 GCA_002869405.1 Marinilabiliales bacterium | reverse complement strand
TCCCTAAAAATTAAATTAGTTTTTTACGTTTCTTATTTCCTATTTCTACGGGCTGCCCTCTGAGGTAGCCTTTTTGTTTTTTAATTACTTTTGCAGAAGGACTCTTAATAAGTAATATCCAATAAGTAATAATTAATAATTAAATATTATGTCTGCCCTAACTGCCATAACACCTGTTGATGGAAGATACCATAAGGTAACCGCTCCTCTCTCTCAATACTTCTCGGAATATGCTTTGATTCGGTACAGGATTATGACTGAAGTGGAGTATTTTATTGCACTTTGTGAAATCCCTTTACCACAATTAAAGGATGTAAATCCGAAAATATTTGAAGACCTCAGGGATATATACCGTTATTTCAAACCCGAAAACGCACAGGAAATCAAGGACACCGAGGCAGTCACCAACCATGATGTTAAAGCTGTGGAGTATTACCTCAAAGAACAGCTTACAAATATGGGCCTTGATCAATATCTCGAGTTTGTGCATTTTGGTCTTACTTCGCAGGATATTAATAATACTGCTGTTCCAATGTCGATGCGTGACGCCTGGCATGAGGCACTGCGGCCTATGTATATTGACATCATCGAGGCACTGAAAACCATGGAGAGCGAATGGGCCGAAATACCAATGCTTGCCAGAACCCACGGACAACCGGCATCCCCTACTCGTCTGGGAAAAGAGTTTGGCGTTTTCAGAGAGCGACTTGAAACACAAATGATTTTAGTTGATAATATCCCCTTTTCGGGAAAATTTGGCGGAGCAACAGGCAACTTCAATGCTCATAATGTGGCGTACCCTGATATCGACTGGAAGGCGTTCGGAAACAGATTCCTTATTGAGTACCTTGCCATCGAAAGACAGCAGACCACCACGCAAATTGAACACTATGATTTAATGGCAGCTTTTTTTGATGGTGTGGCACGTATGAACACCATACTTCTTGATCTTGATCGTGATATCTGGTCATACATCTCCATGGATTACTTCAAGCAGAAAATTAAAGATGGAGAGGTAGGCTCTTCGGCTATGCCTCACAAAGTCAATCCCATAGATTTTGAAAACTCTGAAGGGAACCTGGGAATTGCCAATGCACTTTTTGCACACCTGTCTGCAAAACTTCCCGTATCTCGTCTTCAGCGCGACCTCACCGACAGCACGGTAACACGAACCATAGGCGTTCCCTTTGCACATTCCATGATCGCATGTCGTTCAACGATTAAGGGTCTCGGCAAACTCATTCTCAATGCGGAAAAACTACATAACGACCTGGAAAACAACTGGGCAGTGGTAGCAGAAGCAGTACAAACCATCCTGCGTCGCGAAGGCTATCCAAAACCCTACGAGGCACTTAAAGGTCTTACCCGTACCAACACACACGTAACCAAAGAGACCATGCATGCGTTTATCGACACACTGGAGGTCTCAGAGGCAGTGAAGGCTGAGCTAAAACGCATCACACCGCAAAACTATACAGGAATATAACCGCCGATGAAAGTTACCGGCATCACATTCATACGCAATGCAGTGCGCTACGACTACCCGGTTGTGGAAGCAATAAACTCTGTATTGCCGGTTTGTGATGAGTTTATTGTGGCGCTGGGAAAGTCAGAAGATGAAACACAGGAACTCATTGAACGCATCAACTCACCAAAGATCCGTATCCTGCATACTGAGTGGGACGACACGCTGAGAGAAGGAGGACGCGTGCTGGCGGCAGAAACTGATAAAGCTTTTGATGCTGTTTCTGATGACACCGACTGGGTGTTCTATATTCAGGGTGATGAGGTATTTCATGAGGAGGGACTTGACAGAGTGCGTGCTGCTATGGAGCTCTACCTCCCCAATAAAAAAATTCTCGGACTGGTCGTTAACTACCTTCACTTTTACGGTTCATATGACTATGTGGGAGATTCCCGCGCATGGTATCGCCGTGAGGTCAGGATTATCCGTAACGACAAACGTATCCGATCGTACCGCGATGCACAGGGATTCCGGTTAAATGGCAGACCGCTGCCTTCCAAACTGGTTCCTGTCAACATGCACCACTACGGCTGGGTGAAGCCTCCGGACATACAACAGGCCAAGCAGGAAACCTTTAATAAATTATGGCACGACGACAACTGGATGCAATCCAACATCCCTGATGTGGAGGAGTTTGATTACGGTGACATCGACAGCCTCAAACGCTTCGAAGGCACACACCCCAAGGTGATGCAGCCCCGCATCAAAGCAATGAACTGGCACTTCACCTTCGACCCCACGAGGAAAAAGATGAGCATAAAGAAACGGGTGTTGCACGCTGTAGAGCGCATGACCGGGGTTCGGTTGGGAGAGTTTAGAAACTATAAGTTGGTGAGGTAAAGTCACGGAGCCCCCCTGCCGAGATGAGAACACAAAGCCCCCCTGGCCCCCCAGTGGGGGGAAAATAAGAACACAGAGATTCCGCGAAATAACAATCAAACTTAGTATAGCGCGAAAGTCCCCCCACCGGGGGGATTTAGGGGGGGAAATGGGATTTGGGGGGGAACAATCACCTCTCCTTCGCCAAAGCTTCGGAGGATGATGTTTTTTTTTCTACATTTGCGCGCTAAACAGAAATAATAGTATGGATCTGACGGAAATTTTATCAATCACAGGAAAACCAGGACTATTTAAAATGGTCGCCAATGTGAAAAACGGTCTTATCGTTGAATCATTAATCGACAATAAAAGATTCCCGGTTTTTGCGCATGAACGCATTAGTTCTCTCGAAGAGATCAGCATCTACACCCTGGACGAAGATCTCCCGTTAAAAGATGTTTTCAAAAAAATTGCTGACCATCTGGCCGGCGCTTCTATCGACAGTCACCTGGGGACTGAAACCCAACAAAAAGAATTCTTTAAAACTGTTCTTCCCGACTATGATGAAGATCGGGTATATACTTCGCATATCAAGAAAATCCTTGCCTGGTACAAATCACTGCAGGATAACGATCTTCTGAATTTCGATGAGGAAAAGGAGGAAGAGAAAAAGGATGATGCTTCCCCCGAGGAAACATCAGAAAAATAATTATCTTTAAAGCCCGTTAGGGCTTTTTTTTTACCCCTTGCTTCAAAAGATTACACATATACTATGCATACTAAAAAACAGATTCTTGACCTGCAGGTCATAAAACATACCAGCCTGAACGATCATCATGCGGTATTAACCTGTACTTCAGAGAAAAAACTCCCTACACTGCTTGCCGGACAGTTTGCAGAAATCAGCGCCGGGGATACTGCCGGAACATTTCTCAGAAGACCCTTCTCTATTCATGATTACAACAAGGATGAGAACACGGTCTCTTTTTTAATCCAGATTAAGGGAAATGGCAGCGCCATAATCGGATCCCTGCAACCGGGAGAATATATGAACGTGATACTTCCGCTGGGAAACAGCTTTTCCATGCCCGCTCAGGGAGAAAAGGTGTTGCTGACAGGCGGCGGGTGCGGTGTAGCTCCTCTCCTGCTGCTGGCCAAGTCTGTTATCGCTGCCGGAGCATCCTGCGATATACTCATCGGTGCCCGCGACGAAGATAACCTCATGGAAACCGAAGAGCTCTCCGAACTGGGAACGCTATTCACCACAACTGAAGATGGCAGCGAAGGAATTCAGGGTTTTGTTACCGACCATCCTGTGATGCAGGAGCTCAAAGAAAACTACTCGAAAGTCTATTCCTGCGGCCCCGATCCTATGATGAAAGCTGTGGCCACCATCGCCGAAGCAAGCGGTGTGGATTGCGAAGTCTCGCTGGAAAATACTATGGCTTGCGGCATCGGAGCCTGCCTGTGCTGCGTTACAGAAACTACTGAAGGACACAAATGTGTATGTACCGACGGACCCGTATTTAATTCAAAAGAACTCAAATGGCACAACTAAACGTAAATATAGATAAACTGAAGCTGGCAAACCCGGTACTGACAGCATCCGGGACTTTCGGTTACGGATTTGAATTTGATGATTTTATTGATGTAAATGACCTTGGCGGGATTGTAGTAAAAGCAACTACCGAGGAGCATCGTGAGGGCAACAAATACCCCCGAATGGCAGAGACTCCTCATGGCATGCTCAATGCTGTGGGATTGCAAAACAAAGGCATCAAATATTTCCGCGATGAGATATATCCAAAGCTCAGGAAATATTCCACAAATGTAATCGCCAACGTCTCAGGCTCCACAGTTGAAAGTTATGTGGCTGTTGCCCGCGAGATGAACCAACTGGATCATATTCCTGCCATAGAGCTGAATATTTCATGCCCCAATGTGAAAGAGGGCGGAATGGCCTTTGGCACCAGCTGTGCCTCAGCACAGGAAGTGACCAAAGCGGTTCGTGAGGTTTATGACAAAACCCTCATCGTGAAGCTCTCGCCTAATGTTACAAACATTGCAGATATTGCCCTGGCAGTGGAAGAGTCAGGAGCAGATGCAGTATCGCTTATCAATACGTTGCTGAGCATGGCCATTGACATCAGAACCCAACGTCCGGTACTCTCTACCATCACCGGCGGCCTCTCAGGCCCTGCAGTAAAACCGGTTGCACTGCGCATGGTATGGCAGGTAGCACAAGCGGTGAAAATTCCCGTAATTGGAATGGGAGGGATCACAAATGCCGAAGATGCCATCGAATTTTTACTCGCCGGAGCAACAGCAATTGAGGTGGGTACTGCTAACTTCATCGACCCGCAGGTTACGGTAAAAATTATCAATGGAATTAATGAATATCTTGAACATACAGGCTGCCAATCCGTAAATGAAATCATCGGCGCCCTGAAAACGAAATAATCACCATGAGTCAAAATAAAATCCTGATCATAGACGACGAGAGGAGTATCAGACGTACTTTGCGCGATATTCTGGAATATGAAAAATATGAAGTTGATGATGCTGAAGACGGCATTCAGGCCATAGAAAAGCTTGAAAATCAAACCTATGACCTCATACTCTGCGACATCAAGATGCCAAAGATGGATGGCATGGAGGTGCTCGAAAAGGCACTGGAAATATCTGATGCTCCGGTGGTCATGATTTCCGGGCACGGAAATATTGAAACTGCAGTTACGGCAATTAAAAAAGGTGCATACGACTATATTGCAAAGCCACTGGACCTGAATCGACTTCTGGTTACTGTCAGAAATGCGCTCGACAAGGGAACACTGCTTAATGAGACTAAACGGCTGCGCAAAAAAGTGCTTGATACCGGTAAGATGATTGGTGAATCAGAACCCATCACAAAGATCAGAAATATGATCGAGAGGGTTGCTCCCACCGATGCCCGTGTGCTGATAACCGGAGAAAACGGAACAGGAAAAGAGCTTGTCGCCAAGGCCTTACACGAAAACAGCGACAGGGCAAAAGCACCGTTTATCGAAGTAAACTGTGCTGCCATACCTTCCGAACTTATTGAAAGTCAGCTTTTTGGTCACGAAAAAGGATCATTCACCTCAGCACATAAACAGCGTAAAGGAGACTTTGAACTCGCAAACAACGGAACTCTTTTCCTTGATGAGATTGGCGACATGAGTCTCAAAGCTCAGGCTAAAGTACTCAGAGCATTGCAGGAGAATAAGATTACCCGCGTTGGAGGAGAAAAGGATATTGATGTGAATGTCAGAATTCTGGCTGCCACGAACAAAAACCTCAGTGAAGAGATTAAAAAAGGGAATTTCCGCGAGGATCTTTACCACAGGCTCAGTGTAATTATTATCGAGGTTCCGTCACTGCGCGACAGGAAATCTGATATTCCGCTGCTGGCAGAACACTTTCTGGAAATTATCACTTCAAAAATGGCCCGTCCGCCACTTACTTTTTCCGAAGAGGCCATGCAGGAATTACAAAATTTGCACTGGACAGGAAACGTAAGAGAGTTGCATAATGTCGTGGAACGACTGGCAATACTTTGCGACAAAGAGATAACATCAAATGATGTAATAACATTTGCGCATCCTTTAAATCAATAATTGCATATGGAAAAGGTAAAAACAAAACGCTATTATATTAACAGGATCTATCTTGTGGCAGTATTGTTTTACTATTTCCTGACACTGCCATTGCTGGGGTTTATCTGGTTCAAGCAGGCACCGGATATTGTGGAGAGGAGAAATCAGTTTCCCGTAATTGCCGGAAGAGATGCAAATACTGAGGCCGTAACTCCTCAACCTGATCTAACAAGAGATACTATTCTGACACTCAACAGGAATTTTAATTTAACAGCTCCTGTTGATGAAGAAGGAAATCTTATAGATAACAGTGAAAACCGGGAGCCAAGTACTACAGGGAAAACTTTTTCGCTTGCTTTCAGGCTGATGCTGATAGGATGGCTGCTATTTCTGGTGCTGAATGTTCCTTTCCGCAACTATATGAAAAGAAAACGAAAAGGAAAGGATATCTCTGAAAAGCAGGAAAAACTTGTAAAAAAATACCTTACACGCATTCCGGTATTTAGTGCCGGATTATTGCTGTTTATGTTTACGATACTTCATCTGTACATGATTATCACCATGCAAAGTGATAATAGTGCCGATGAAATCAGCCGTGAGCTTTATAAGCAATACTTTTACATCAGCCTTGCAGCATCGGTACTTTCATCATTTTTTGTTTTCCTTTGGCAGAAGCACAGAGTACATCTTCTCTACCTGGAGTGCGTATTTTCTGATGAAGAACTTCGCATGAGCGTTTTCAGAAACGACACCAGCAAAATAAACAGGCGCTTAAATGTGGTATCACTTGTAACGGTGATAATTCCTTTATCAATAATGATTATGTACCTGTGGCTTGGGACTTCCAACATTTCAGACCTCGGAGAACTTACCGACGAAAAGATTGAAGTTTTGATGGGTTCCTACTCAAAAATGCCGGGGATGATGGAGGTGATCGGCAACAAGGAGTCGCTAAAGGATATGTATTACGTAAATGCGCTGGATCAGATTACCATGTACATTGGAATCATTACAGGTATGATTGTGGCTGTTTTATTCCTTTTCTTTATACTTCGCTGGAATTCATACTACATTGTTACACCCATTAACGACCTGGTGGAAAAGATGCGGCTCACGGGAAGAGGAGAGCTTAACAGCTTCTGTAAAGTAAAAACCAATGATGAAATTGGCGAGCTTACACAGGGATACAATGAGATGACAGGTAAACTGTCGACCTATATTACAGAACTAAAGGCTCTCAGTAATGCCAACAGTCGTTTTGTTCCTTCAGCGCTGATACATGCGTTAGGTAAAGACGACATTACTGATGTGGAGCTTGGTGATCAGATACAAAAGGAGATGACTGTGCTCTTTTCTGATATCAGGTCATTCACCACACTGTCGGAGAATATGACGCCCAAGGAGACTTTTGATTTCATCAATGAATACCTTGGCGTGATGGAGCCTGTGATCAGGAATAACAACGGATTTATCGATAAATATATCGGAGATGCTATCATGGCACTCTTCGAGGAGCCGGCAGATGCCTGTAAGGCTGCTGAAAAAATGCAGAGCAGCCTGGAATTATTCAATCGTGGCAGGATACGGAATAACCTTCCGGAAGTAAGAATCGGAACGGGTATTAATACCGGTAATACAATGATGGGTATTGTTGGTGGTGAAGGAAGAATCAGCGGTACAGTGATTTCAGATTCAGTGAATACCGCCAGCCGTTTGGAAGGATTAACCAAAACCTATACTGTTCCGGTAATAATTTCCGACAAAACATTCAGTCTGTTATCACCAAGACTGAAGCAGCAATGTCGTTACCTGGACATCGTAGTTGTAAGAGGGAAAAAAGAGACTGTGAAGATTTATGAGTTCTTTGCACACGATAACCCCGACAGAATGCGTTTTGTTGAAGAGTCGCAAACCATTTTTGACTCAGCACTGACATTATATCTTGGAAAACAATTTACAGAAGCAGAAGAAGTATTCTCCTATTTATCAAAAGCATACCCTTCCGATCCTGTATTAAAAATATACCTTGAAAGGTGTCGAAAATATAACGACATAAAGATTCCTGAAAACTGGGAAGGCATTGCACTGATGAATGAGAAATAAAAAGAATAATGGAATATCATAAGGCAAAAGATTACATCATCGCCCGGCTGGTGAAAGAGTTGAAGCCGGAGCTAACCTATCATAACATTGATCACACCATAGATGTGATGCGCTCAGTATGCAGGATAGCAGAAGGCGAAGGATACCACAGCAACGAGCTGGTACTTATGCAGACAGCAGCACTGTATCATGATTCAGGAATGCTGGTTTCATATAAAGGACATGAAAGAGAGAGCGTGAAAATTGCAACAGAGGTGTTACCCGGATGGGAATATACTGCATCAGATATTGAACGCATTTCGAAGATGATATTGACTACCGAGATGCCTCAGAGTGCTTCAACACCTCAGGAGCAGATCCTTTGTGATGCCGACCTGGATTACCTGGGCCGCGAAGACTTTTTCTGGATTGCCCAGTCACTGCGATTGGAATGGAATACGCTGAATATCAGAAAAACAACACTGAGAGAGTGGTATGAATTCCAGATTGAATTTATGGAGGGTCACACATACTTCACGGAGACAGCCCGAAAGCTGAGGAATGCCGGCAAGGAAAACAACCTGCAGCAGATAAAGGAATTATTATCAAAATCATAACCTCAAAATAGCACTGCGGGCAACAATCATATATCATATTTTTACCTATATTTGTGAGTAGAAAAAAACTGATCAACATGGAAAATACTGCTAAACCAATCTTTCTCGTTCCCACCGATTTTTCGGAAGTATGTAATAACGCAATGAAGCAAGCTGCCAATTCTGCAAAAGAAATGGGCGCAAAAATTTGTCTGCTTCACATTATAAACACAGATACACGCTCGTACCTTCGCAAGGAGAACCTTGAAACGACAGTGTTGGAAGACAAGCTTGCAGCGATGGCTGAAGACCTTGGAAAAGAGTATGGCATAGAGACCTGCCATCAGCTTAAAGAGGGAAGCATCTTCACTGATATTGCTGAAGTAGCCAAAGACCTGGATGCAAAATTCATCTTTCTTGGTACGCACGGAAAATCAGGTATGCAGCACCTTACCGGCAGCTTTGCCATTAAGGTAATCACCAGTGCAGAAATGCCAACAATCGTGGTTCAGGAACGTCCGTTTAATGAAGCACCAAAAAATATTGTACTTCCGGTAACCAGCGAAGCAGGTCCAATGGAAAAAACCCGCTACGCAGCAATGGTAGCCAAAGGTTTTAACGCCAAAATCCATCTCTATCAAATCGGTGCCTCGGAAGAAGAAGTAGGAAAAGCCGTTCAGATTATGTCGGAGTATTTTGACAAGAATGACATCAAGTACGACGTAACTCTTGCCAGGGCCGGAAACTTCTCCAAGCAGGTAATTGACTTTGCTGTTACCAATAACTCTGACATGATTCTTATCATGACAAATCCTGATAAATCATGGACAAAGTTTATCCTTGGCTCGTATGATGAAGAGATGATCTTCAATGTACCACAGATACCTGTGATGTGTGTTAACCCGAGGAAGAAGGAGTGGGAAAAACTGAGATTACTGTAAATAACCTCTTTTAAAATATTTAAGGCCGGCATGTCCGGTCTTTTTTTTATCGTATATTTAATATCCTTCTGAGTTTTAATATATCTCCGCAAGGTCATCAGGAGTAGGCCGCCCAACCCGGTGGGCATCAAACCTCATCCCCTGTTCCTCCTGCAGATCTTTGCATTTGTAATGGAAAGGGGGCCATATGAAGACTGATGATTTTAAAATTTCTATTTACAAATAATAGAACATACTAACTGCTACACCATTTTT
>PKSY01000093.1 GCA_002869405.1 Marinilabiliales bacterium | reverse complement strand
GAGCCAACCAGCCCAACTTCTTCCGTCGCCCATGCACAAAAGATGAGAGTACGGTCCCATTCGTATTGCGACATAATTCTTGCTATCTCCATCACGCCACTGGTTCCACTGGCATTATCATCTGCACCGGGGCAGTCTCCCGACCAGCTGGTGCTATCATAATGACCACCAATAACCACATATTCATCGGGATATAATGCTCCCTGAAGCACTCCAATCACATTGTCATGACTTCCGTTTCCATAAGGGAAATCCATCACCTCAACTTCAAGGCCCAGCGATTCAAAATACGTTGCCAGCCATTCCTGAGCGGCATATCCGCCCGGAGCGTTATACTTCCTGTTCATATAATTCTCCAGATGCTGAATGTGAGCCATGATACTATCAACCTCAACCATTGCCACAATCTGTTCAATTTCAGGATCCGGGTCAATCATAGTACCTTTTGAAAAATTTAAGGTGCGCTGTGGCAAACGAGCAGCAACAGGCTGAATGCGAACCATGGCGTCCTGTCCCGGAGGTACTAGCATTCCCTCCTTATCTGTTGGAACAGAAAGAAACATTGCCGTACCCTCTTCATAAAGCACTTCGGCAACACCATACATTGAAGCTGCCCACGATGATTTCATAGAAACCTCAGGCCAGGCAATATAGTAGTTCTTTTCTGAAGCCCAGGCATTAAAATCCAGGATCACACAATCGTAATTATCAACATCATCTGTCGTTGCAATTACATATTCATCATTAAAATAGTGAATCTTCAGATTTTCATCGAGGAAAAGTTGTTTTGTGGTGGCGTAATTATCAGTTTTAATTAAAACCAACTCACCGGAAAATGCCTGAAGAGAACTCACAACAAGCATCAGCAGCAATAGTACCTTTGAAATCTTCATTTTTTAATACCGTTAATTTATATCGTGTTATTTGAATATTCTTATAATAGATTGATAAACTATGCTTTACGTTGCCCGGGAAAAATTGTTTCAATTTTATAACCCGTATTTAAATAAAAAGAAGCTATCCAAACCCTTGTTGGACAGCTTCTTAACAATTAACTCTTCAATTTGTCTTTTTACAGCGGTTTCACCGGAATACAAATATCAAGCACAAACTTCTTCTCAGGATGGTTTTCAGGGTCGCAGTGATATAGTTCATAAGGCATTCCGTCTGATGGCTGGTAACCACTTTCTGAAAGTGCTATACATACCGAATCCCACGCCTGCTTAAACTCTGTCACATCAATTTCAAAAGATCCGACAATGTACTTTCCTGCGGGCACACTCATGGTTCCAAACTCTCCCTCACCCTTCACATCCTTATTCACGATAATACCTGCCGACTGCCTTACGTTTTCAATTTCCGTAACAGAAGGATCATCATGATACACTGTAATGGTTTTTGTGTTTTGATTCAGGATTCCCCTTGGACCGGCCCAGGTAAAAAGCTTCTCATAAGCCTTTCCGATAAGATGAAATTCACCGGTGTGCCGGTAATAAACAAGATGCATCTCAGGCATCTCTTTCACTGTAATGTCATTTGTAATTTTCATGCTACGCTGTTTTAATGATTCAACATTGCAAACGTAGCCATCCTTCAGAGGATCCCATTTACCAAAATTGCTATCCACTTGACGATTCTTGCTATCCCTCTCTTTTGCCCCGGCACGAAACTCCTGCGCTGTCATTCCATACCGGTCTTTAAAGTTGCGACAAAATACGGAAACACTGTTATAACCGCAGGCATAGGCAATATTACTGATGGGAGTTTCCGGTTCTTTATTGATAATAGAAGCGGCTTTTTCGATTCTTTTTCGCTTCACAAAACCCATTAGTGTTTCCCCCATAAAGGCAGAATAGATTCTGTGAAAATGATAGGGAGAAAAGTTCGCTACTTCCGATAATACTTCCAGGCTCAACTCTTCATCAATATGCTTTTCTACATAATCAATAACCTTGTTAATGCGGAATATGTACTCTTTTTGTGATGGGTTCATTGTAATCTTGATTTATGCAATAATAAAAAAAGACATGGTAATATTTTTCTTTTATCTATCGAGAGACGCACGTCGGTGCGTCTCTACACTTCTATGTTTGGTTTGAAGAATTGTAAAACATAATTTATATGCCTTACAAAATTAGACGAGACTGAAATCCATCTGCTTTTTCTGTAAATCGATGCGTTTTACCACTATGCGGACGGCGTCACCGAGGCGGTACATTTTACCATCGTGGTGGCCAACAACACAGTAGTTCTCATCATCCAGATAATAGAAGTCGTTGGGGATATCTTCCATACGCACCAGTCCTTCACACTTGTTGCCCTCAATCTCCACAAAGAGTCCCCACTTGGAAACCCCGCTGATTAGTCCCGGGAACTCCTGTCCTACTTTATCGAGCATAAATTCTGCCTGTTTGTATTTGATGCTGTCGCGCTCTGCCTCAACAGCCTTGCGCTCCTGCTCACTACAGTGCTTACAATACTCTTCATACTGCTCCTTGGGTACCGATTTTCCTTTGTTTAGATAATGCTCCAGCAGCCGGTGCACCATCAGGTCGGGGTAGCGACGGATTGGGGATGTGAAGTGCGTATAATGCGGGAAAGCAAGTCCGTAGTGCCCGATATTTTCGGTGCTGTATACGGCTTTTGCCATAGTTCTGATGGCAATGGTTTCGATCATGTTCTCTTCACCCTTACCGGCAATACTCCGAAAGAGCTCGTTCATAGATTTGGCGATATTTTTTCTGTTTCCGATGCTCAGCTTATATCCCAGCTTGGTGACAAACTCTGCAAAATCGGCCAGCTTATCAGGATTTGGCGTATCGTGAATACGGTACACAAAAGTATCCGGATCCTTGTCCTTCGGTCGCTTACCTACACGTTCTGCAACTTTTCTGTTTGCCAGAAGCATAAAATCCTCGATAAGTTTATTAGAGTCTTTTTGTTCTTTGATGAACGCCTCGAGTGGTTTTCCGTCTTCATCCAGTTTAAACTTCACTTCCTGGGAATGGAAATTAATAGAGCCGGCTTTGAAGCGCTTTTCACGAAGCTTTTTCGCCAGCCTGTCGAGAATCATAATTTCCTCTTTGAGATCCCCGTCTTCACCTTCAATCATTACCTGTACCTCTTCGTAATTGAAGCGGCGGTCGGAGTTGATAATGGTTTTTCCGAACCACTGTTTGATGACCTTTGCATTCTCATCCAGTTCGAATATAGCAGAAAAGCAGAGTTTGTCTTCGTTGGGGCGCAGGGAGCAGAGTCCGTTGGAAAGTTTCTCCGGGAGCATAGGTATTGTGCGATCCACAAGATACACAGAAGTTGCCCTTTCAAAAGCCTCTTTGTCGATTTCGGAGCCGGGCTTAACATAGTACGAAACATCTGCGATGTGCACGCCAACCTCGTAGTTTCCATTTTCGAGGGTTTGCAGCGAAAGCGCATCATCAAAATCCTTGGCGTCGGCCGGGTCAATGGTCAGGGTTGTAATTTTGCGCATATCCCTACGTCGTTTTATCTCTTCCTGAGGAATCTCCACCGGAATTTTCTCCGCCTCTTTTTCGGCTTTCTTAGGGAAGTGCAGTGGCCAGTCATTGTTGGCCAGAATAGAGAGCATCTCAACCTCATTTTCACCGGGCATTCCCAGAATTTCTACAATTTCACCGAAAGGGTTTTTACTTTTTGCCGGCCAGTCACTGATTTTAGCAATTACCTTTTCACCGTTTTTCGCGCCACGGATTTGATCTTTTGTGATATAGATATCCACAGGCATATTGTTCTGATCGGGTACCACAAAAGCATAACGATCACTGGCCTGCAGTGTACCAACAAACTGTTCTTTAGCTCTTTTGATAACCTTTTTGATTTTCCCTTCAGGTTTTCTTCCTGAACGACGGGGGAAAAGCTGTACCTCCACGGTATCACCATGTAAGGCATGACCTGTGTTTCCGGCATTGACAAAGATATCTTCTTCACACTGCTCTGAAATAATGTAAGCCTTTCCGGTCTGCTTCATATCAACCACACCTTCAATGCGCGTCTCGCTGCGCATGGTCTCGGCAATTTCCGGGTTCAGTTTATACTTCCCGCGTTTAAGTTCAATAATAGCTCCTGAAGCTCTTAATTCACGAATCATGGAATGCACCAGTTCTCGCGACTGAGGATCAGAAATTCCCAGCTTCCCGCTTATCTGCCGGAAGTTAAAACCCTGGGCAGGATTTCCGGTAAAGACCTCTAATACTTTGCTCATAAAGGTGTTACGAGCCAGCTTATTTAATTTATTTTTAGGAAATTTTTTCTTTCTTGGCATATAATATATTTTTTGATGATGGCGAAAAATCCGCTATCAATATGTTTATTTAAATATTTATAAAGGTAGGATAAATTTACTTGAATTAATTTTGTGTGAGAAAATAAACGTTACCATCGGCGGCACCGATTACAATAGCGTTTTTAATTACTGCCGGACTGCTAAATACCGGAACTCCAAGGTTATACTCCATTTCAGCTTCTCCTGATTCCTGTTTGAGAAGGTATAACTCACCTCGTGTATTGATAAACAGAACTCCGTTGGTACATATTACCGGAGAGGCATCAATTTTCATTCCTGTATTTACCTTCCAGATTACCTCACCTGAAGTAGCATCGAAGCAGTAGGCATGCTTATCACGGTTTCCGTTAAACACACGATTTCCAACAGTGGCGGGGCTGGCAACAAAAGGCTGTGTGTTCTCCTCCAGGCGATACTGCCATTGGATTGTATTGGTATTAAGGTTCACACAGGTCATTCCCCCGTCATAGTCACCGATGCACACGACACCATTGCTGATGGTGGGAGACCCTGCGATGTAGGTGGCGATGTCGAAACGTTGCAGCGAAGTTCCGGATTTCAGGTCAACCACATGAAGAAAACCGTCACACCCGCCAAAGACCGCTTTCCCGTCACTGACCGCCACGGTACCGTTGAGGTAGTTGTCGAGTTCGTACTTCCATAGCATTTTCCCGGTCTCAGCATCCACGCAGTGCAGGTAATAATCGTAGCTGCCGATGAGCAGGTACTTCCTTCCGTTCATCTCATACCAGTTTGGCGCACCCATGATTTGATTTTCTGCGAGGTAGGTCCATTTACGTTCTCCGGTGCTGAGGTCGAAGGCATTGAGGCTGCCGGAGAGGTTTCCGATGAAGACCGTGTTGTCGAGGATCAATGCAGGCGCTTCGATACTGTTGTCTGTGGTATCTTTCCATATCAGATCGCCATTGTGGTTGAGACAGAAAACGGTACCGGCAGTATTTCCAATCACGATATGCTTTTCTGTCACCACGGGAGCGCTCTTGATCTGATCACCAGATTCAAAGATCCATGCGATGTCAGGATTGGTGATACAGGGAACCTCAGCATTCCCGGTAAGAGCCTGGTTGTAGCGGTGTGACGCATTCTGGCTTACAGTAATTTGCACCAGCCCAATCAACATTAATAGTATAATTATTCTCTTCATTCTCATAATATTAATGCTTTTCAAGATAATTTATTGCTTTATAGATGTTTGAATAAGAGCTGTTTCGATTAGCACATAACAGTGAATTCTTCATCGCGTAATCAATCCTACCGACTAAATCAACTACCCAACTTTCATTTTTTAAAAATTTCTCAGATTTCATATAATCGGGGATAAACTTAATAACTTCCTTCTCGAGCTCCTGATATGAAGAGAACTTTTTATTTGTTAGCTTATAATGCAAAAGAAACCAGAATTCAATTGAAGGCAAAGTATCACAGATGATTAGATTATTAAATTTTTGAAATCGTTTTTTAAATGACTCCATTTTCTGTCTCTCTACATTATTTCTATCTGTAACATCGGCATCAAAGACACAAATCACCATAACACCCACATCCAACATCTCCTGAACCTTTTTCTCAAGAAGAAATATTGATGTGTTTCCTGAAAAAAAACGTGGACGGATAGAATAACGATAGCCTTTTATCTTTTTTAAATGTTGAAAATAATATTTCTCTGTTATTCCTTCCCCAATTATATATATTGAATTTTTTATTTTCATAATTAATCTATCTCCGGTACAGCCCCAAACCGGCCGTATTTATATGCTTTCTGCAGGGAAGATATTCTGCCAAGACCTTTAAAATCGCTTAGTCGGTAGATACTTGTTGAGCCTTCACTGTTTTTCTCCGTAAACCAGAAATTATCTTTTCGTAAAAGATCATCTTCATCAAAAAGATTATCGTAATGTGTTGTAACAAGAAGTTGCGCCTGATCTGAATTTCGAAGAAAATACTGTATCATAAACTCAATTAATCGTGGGTGTAGCTTCGACTCCAACTCATCAACAGGCAAAAAGGCATTGTTATTAATTACGGTATAAAGCAACCCGGAAAGGCCAAAAACTCTTTTTGTCCCGTCTGATTGGGAGGACAATGGCAAGAGGTACTCCTTTGTCTCAGCATCATCTGTTACAGAATGAACAAAGTCTGTTGACAAAATCTGAATGCGAGGTTCATTAATAACATTCTGTGTTCCATATGGTGAAAACTTCGGAATTTCATCTGAAGACAGATTTCGAATACTAGTCCGACTTCTGATATCAGAAATATTAAAATCCGCTGCTTGTAAAAATTCTATAATATGATGTTTAGAGTTTATATCTTCTCTTACAAGATTTTCGGTATATCTCTGCAGACCAGTTAAAGGTTCAACACTTTGTAAGAAACTTTTTTTCATCCATCCAATAACATCATCTATCTTCTGCACTGAAAAATTAATCATGTTATATGCCTTAAAGAATGAAATATTTGGAAGACATTTCACTTGAATGGCCTCAAGTTCAGCAGAAGTGATTTTCAGTTTTTTCCCAAACAGGATTTTTGATTTCCCATCAGACAACTCTCTCTGAAACAGATTCGCAGGCTGTGTGCCGGGATAATAGTCCAATGTCTCAGAAAAAACACGCTTATCAGATAACGATAAACGATATATATATTTCAGGTTATTAACATAAAAAATCAGATGAAAATCCGTTTCAAGTGAATTGTTTGATTCATTTAAAAGGAAAGGAACTACTCCTGTTTCATCATCTTTACTGCTCCGATCCTGAAACCAAAACTGCCTCAAAAAGTTAAAGGCATTAATAAGGTTTGATTTCCCGGAAGCATTACTTCCATACACTACACCAAACTTGAGTAAACGCACTCCGTTAGCCATTTCAACAACGTGATATTCATCAAATGATTTGTCATTTGCTGCCTCAAAGCTAAAGGTCACACCATCCCGAAAAGAGAGAAAATTTTTAATGTATAACGACTGTATCATATCTGTGTTGAGAATTATCTACACAAATATACAATAAAAATCAAATATTCGCGCCTCTGTTTTAAATTTTTACAATAATTAAGCAATAATTAAAAATAAAATAACCAAAAATAGTGTTGTATGGTTATTCCAAAACCTCCGGATACTCCCTGTGCACTTTCAAAATCAACTCACCAAACAACGTATTTGCCCAGGCAAACCAGCTGCGGCTGTAGTTGTCTGCATTGTCCTTGTGAAATGACTCGTGCATGAATCCTGTGAAAAAGCTGTAATTACTTGTTACCGAACGAAAAACTTAAGGGTATATTTCTTTTCACCATCAAAAACAGCTGCAATGTAGGTCCCGGATTGCAATCCTGAAAGATTAAAAGAGGTGCTCTCTTTGGCCAGGTTTCCGTCTGTCATAACTCTTCCGGAAAGATCAAAAACAGAGAAAGAGCCAGCCTTGGTAATAGCAGGGTGATGAATAGTTTCATCGCTGTTGTTAAACCAAAGTTGAACGTTTTCTACTGGTCCGTCGTTGATTCCTGAGTTGTAGTCATCATAATAATAGTACTCACGGCCTGAAATAAACAGTGTCGAATCCGGAAGTGTAGCCTCATAAAAATCAATTCGAATGAGTCTCCCCCACTCATCAATGATGTAATAATCATCATATATACGCCCCAGATCAGATGTCCTCTTTCTTACCAATTGTCCATTTTCATTATACACATCCCTTGCGGAGTTGAAGTTTGTCAATGTCCAGATTTGACTGGATGTATTATATTCTTCTTTCCAGAACTTTCTCTCATAATCCAAACCAAAGACTTCAGTACGAACCTCTTTCTTTAAATTCCGGGTATTCAGTCTCCAATCTCCAATAGTAGGATCTCCTGCGTATTGTACCACAGATGAAGAGTCATTCTCTTCATTATAATAGCACTGTTCCCGGTACCATAATTGATCATGTGGAGCACCCCCAAGGTAATAGTACTCCTTATAGCTTGAGTCATAATATGTTAGATCATTATATTTATGAACTTCTGTTTCATAGCGTGGTAACCAGGCAGAAATCTCATAATCCAGCCTATCATAGGTATTCACATAGGAGCCCAACGTATCCAACGTTGTTAGAGTTATACGTGAAACTGTATCCCATCGGTTCAACTCAGAAATATTTCCAAAGGAATATGAAGTGACCTTATTATCAGCATAAAAATACAGAGTTGAATCAACCAGGTGATCTACAGAAGGGTCATATGGCCATTGGTAATCAGCAATATACTTAAATCTTTTAACAAGGGTATCATCCTCATATTGATAAACATAATAGTATTTCTCATTACCAAGTTCATCTGCACCCTGATAGAATGACATTATAACATTCCCCACATCATCGAAAAGAAACTCTTCCCGCTCCACACTCCCAGATCCACTATTTGGTGTCCAGGAGTATTTATCATAATAATAATGATATAACCGATTCAGTTCATCATAATCATGCTCACTATTAATTTCATATCCGCGCCATTCATCGCTCCATCTGAATTTATATAAACGTTGCCGGCCAAGGCTATCAAATTCTGTAAATCCCGATGCCTGACAAGGGTCACTCACATAATCAAAATTTCTGTCTATTCTGGAAACATAGTCACCTGTATAGGTATAAGTTTGAATATCTGCATACTCACCAACATCTGTATTGATGAACTTCTTCAATCGTAAATCATCATAATATTGCCACTCATGTTTTGTACGATAATCCCATTCTCCATAATACTTTCTATAATACCGATATTTCAATAGTGAATCGAATTCAGTATAATCATATAACTTCTTATTCACCGCTGAGGAGTCCAAAGGGGAGGAAAAAGAGAACAGGTAGGTTGAGTCCACCAACATATCAACTTCCTGTTGTGCGAAACCTGTCTTATGCAGAAACAGTGACATTACAGTCAGAATGAGGATAAATTTTTTCATAGAACTTTGGTTAAGATGAATATTTCAGCACACCAAATATACAATTAATCTATAAGAAATCCATCATTAAAACATGATTTTATAATTAGATTTACAGAATCACTTCATAGTCTCCGGAAACTCCCGATGCACTTTCAGAATCAACTCCCCGAACAAAGTGTTCGCCCAGGCAAACCAGCTGCGGCTGTAGTTGTCTGCATTGTCTTTGTGAAATGACTCGTGCATGAATCCGGTGCCAGTGTGGGTATTCTTCAACATCTTCAGGCAATAAGCAATCTCCTTCTTATCAGTAGAGGTCATAGCGCGTAATATAATCCCCATGGGCCAGATATTCTCTTTCCCGGTGTGCGGACTCCCTTGTCCTTCAGCCGCTTTTCCCCGAATAAACCATGGGTTATCATCGCTCAACAGGAATTCCCGTGTGTTTTGGTATAATTCTGTCTTTGCCAACTTTGGATCCAGATATCACAACGACATTAATGAAGGAACGTTAGCATCATCCATGAATACCTTGTTTCCGAATCCATCTACTTCGTAGGCGTAAATCAAACGATCGTCTCGGCCTTCCATAACCTCT
>PKSY01000123.1 GCA_002869405.1 Marinilabiliales bacterium | reverse complement strand
TGCTTCAGAAAATTCACCAGACCTTTGGCTTTAAAGATTTCCATCAACTGGTCAGGCAGTGGAGCAAACTCAATGGTTTTCTCTCCTATCTGAAGTTTTCCGTTTTCGAAATCAAGATTCACGGCATCGCCTTTCCGGTAGGTATCCACAGCCTCAGGAAGAATGATGATAGGCAGTCCCTGATTTACAGAACTGCGGTAGAAGATACGATTTACAGATTTTACAATCACGGCTTTTACGCCGGCATGAGCCAGTCCTACTGCCGGATGTTCACGTGAGCTTCCGCAACCGAAGTTATCACCGGCAAAGATGATATCGTCTTTTGCCACATTATCTTTAAAAGAAGGATCAAAACCGGCAAAGAGGTGCGGCATAATAGCTTCTGCATCAGAACTCAGCACACTGTATGTAAGATTGCCGGCAAACATCTGATCGGTATTCAGGTTGTCGATATCGGCGTAATTCCAAACGTTTTCAAACTTTCTGTTCTCACCTTCTTTTATTTCTACAGAAGACTCCTTTTCACGCTTATATGGAAATACGTCGCTGGCATTAATACCACGAGGATCGGTAATAACGCCTGTCATAGCAGAGTATGCCACAGCGGCCGGGGAAGCGAGATATATTTCAGCCTCTTTATTTCCCATACGTCCAAGGAAGTTCCGGTTTGCAGTGGATATTACGCGGTATCCATCGGCAGGTATTCCCTGGCCTGTTCCCAGACAAGGACCGCAGGACGGGCTGAGCACATTGGCGCCGGCATGCAGAAAATCCTGGATATAGCCTTTTTCCATAGCTTCCAGGTAAATCGCTTTGGATGCAGGAATAACCAATAACTGGAATCCGTCGGCAATCTTTTTGCCTTTAAGAATCTTTGCTGCAATCTCAAGGTCTTCCAAACGGCCATTGGTACAGGTACCAATTACACCCTGATTCAGCTCAAGACCCTGAACCTCAGAAACTGCTTTTACATTGTCCACATGGTGCGGTGCAGCAACAAGAGGTACAAGTTCGCTAAGGTTAATGGCAATCTCTTTGGCATAGGTAGCATCTTCGTCAGCCCACACCCCATCGATTTTCTCACCAAAATGTGCTTCAAGCACTTCATCGGCGGGGAAAACAGAGTTTTTTGCACCCATTTCTGAAGCCAGGTTGGTAAGTGTCATTCGCTGACTTACGGATAGCGTTTTAACACCTTCACCATGGTATTCGATTGACATATAGTTAGCTCCGGAAGAACTTATCATACCAATGATGTGGAGAGACAGGTCTTTGGCATAAACACCTTCTGGGAGTTTTCCGGAAAGTGTCACTTTCATGGTATCAGGTACAAGGAACCATGTTTCGCCACGTTTCCAGATACCTGCAGCTTCAGTACGGTCGATACCTGCAGCAAGTGCGTTAAAAGCACCGGCAGTGCAGGTATGGCTGTCGGAACCGACAATAATCATTCCCGGACGCGCATGTTCAGCCATCACCTGGTGACAGATACCATCTCCGGCATCATGGAAACGGGTAACACCCTGTTCCTTTACAAAATCACGAATTTTCTGATATTGTGTTGCCAGTTTGGAGGTGGTTGGTGGTGCATTATGATCCAGCACTACCAGCAGCTGGTTTGGGTCGTTAACTTTTTCGCCACCCATTTTCACAAAGGTATTGGCAATACTTGCCGTATTATCATGGGTCAGAACCAGATCCGGGCTCTTAAAAACAATGCTTCCGCACTTTGCGCCAAGCACTTTTTCAACAAACGTTTTGCCTGCCATATAAAATTCTGTTTTGTGAGTTTAAGTTTCAATTAAACCCCAAAGATAACGAATAAAACAGGTAAAAAACTACTTTGGAAATTTTACAAATACATATTCATCGCTAACCACGCCATTCTTAATAACAGCATTTTTACAAAAATATAATAATACCAAAAAAGTTGATTTCAGGTGTATCAATTTTTTGTTAAGAATCAGCAATAATAATAGAAGAAGCGGCTACAGGTATACGGCAATAAGCTTTTTCAGGGTATCGGGGAGGACAGGCTTGGTAATAAAATTTGTACATCCGGCATCAAGAGCTTTCTCTCTGTCAGTATCAAAAGCATACGCTGTTAATGCGATAATAGGTTTATCATAACCGTTTTCCCGCAGGATGCGGGTAGCAGTAAGACCGTCCATTCCAGGCATTTTAATATCCATGAGGATAATATCAGGTTTTTCATTTTCAACGTGGCGAATCGCTTCACTGCCATCCAACGCCCGGTAAACATCGTAATCGCGTCCTAAAACAATCTCAATTAACTGGTAGTTGCTGTCATGATCCTCTGCCACGAGAATAGACTTACGTTGGTCTTTTTCCATAAAAATGGTTAATTACGAACTATTTCAATACAAAGAAAACAATTTTTTTAGAAAAATGCCAGTAAAACCGACAAAGTAAAACACATCTAATTCAGCATAATATCAAAAGCAAATAAAAAGAGCTGAATAATGTAGAAAAATTAAGGTTAAGAGGAGAAAAATAATAAAAAACCAGAAGAACATAAACACCTGTTTATCAATCCACTAAATAGTCACCGGATAGATTGATGCATTAAGTAAATGTTATATTGCTCTATTTTTAGCTGCTTTTGTTTGACGGGATAAAAAAAAGAGTACTTTTGCACCTCCAAAAATCGGGATAAAATATTGTAATCTCATTATATAATAAATTATTATTCAGGGTATTACAATCTCAACCTAAAAGAAAACCGACCGGACTAAAAATCCGGTTGTTTATGAAAAGGGCGGTTTTATTGGAAGAGTAAACAAAATAACAACAATTGGAAAAGAGTAATTTAAATTTCACCAAATGTCATTAAGCAAACTCAGGAATATCGGTATCGCAGCACACATTGATGCCGGAAAAACCACTGTCACAGAGCGAATTCTGTTTTATACAGGTACCACACGAAAATTAGGTGAGACGCATGAAGGTGATGCAACGATGGACTTCATGAAGCAGGAGCAGGAAAGAGGTATTACCATTGCTTCAGCTGCAATTTCGTGTTTCTGGAACGATTCGCAGATCAACATTATTGATACCCCGGGTCACGTTGACTTCACGGTAGAGGTTGAGCGTTCACTCCGCGTTATTGACGGGATGGTGGCACTGTTCTGCGCTGTAGGTGGTGTGGAACCACAAAGTGAAACTGTATGGCATCAGGCAGATCGCTATAAAGTTCCGAGAATTGCTTTCATCAATAAGATGGATCGTACAGGAGCAGATTTTGCTGAGGCTGTGAAAATGATGAACGAATATCTCGATGCCAATGCAGTACCATTCCAGATTCCCATGGGAAAAGAGGAAGACTTCCTTGGCGTAATAGATGTAATAGATCAGAAAGCCTACACCTTTACAGATACTGAGCGCAAAGAGATAGCAATTCCTGAAGAGTACAAACAGCAGGCAAAGGATGCCAGAAACTATCTTATAGAAAAACTCTCGGATTTTGATGACTATATCATGGAGAGTTTCCTTGAAGAAAAAGAAGTTGAAAACGATTATCTGAAGGAAGTCGCACGTCAGGCAACATTGAAACTGATGATTACTCCTGTATTTACAGGTGCAGCTTATAAAAACAAAGGGGTTCAGCTGCTTCTTGATGCAGTAGTAGATTACCTTCCCTCACCTCTTGATATTGGCGCTACTGTTGCTACTGATATTGATGATTCAGAGAAAACGATTACCCGTAATCCAACGGTTAATGATCCTTTTGCCGCACTGGCTTTCAAACTTATTAATGATCCTTTTGTTGGTCAACAGACTTTCATCCGAATTTACAGCGGAAGACTTGAAAACGGGATGCAGGTATATAACAGCACCAAAGGGAAAACCGAGCGAATAGGACGTATTTTCCGCATTCATGCGAAAGATCGTCATGAGGTTAAAGAGGCAGGTCCCGGAGATATTGTAGCACTTATTGGTATGAAGGTGACGAAAACAGGTGATACACTTTGTGAAAAAGCGAACCCTGTGCATCTGGAGAATATCCATATTCCTCCGGCAGTTATCGAACTGCAGATTCAACCCAAAACAAGAAAAGATCAGGGGAAACTTGGTGAAGCGCTTGCAAAACTATCCAATGAAGACCCCTCATTCAATGCACATTATGATGACGAAACTGAGGAGACTGTAATTGCAGGTATGGGTGAGCTGCACCTGGAGATTATTGTGGATCGTATCAAAGAGGAGTTTGGTGTTGAAGTTGAAGTAGGTGAGCCTTCAGTTGCTTATCGTGAAGCACTGGCAATGGAAACCGAAGAGTCATTCAAATACGCCAAACAGTCGGGTGGTAAAGGACAGTTTGCAAATGTTACAATCATCTTTGAACCTAACGAAGGTAATGGATTTGAATTTGTGGATCGAATCAAAGGAGGTGTTGTTCCGAACGAATATATCCCATCAGTAGAAAAGGGAATTCGCAAAACTATGGAGCAGGGTATTCTTGCAGGCTTCCCAATTGAAAACCTTAAAGCTATTCTGGTTGATGGAAGTTATCACCCTGTGGATTCCTCCGACTTTGCATTCCAGACTTGTGCCAGCATTTGTATGAAAAATGCGTTCAGGAAAGTGGGCACAAAGCTGCTTGAACCTGTAATGCAGATAGAGGTTAACACTCCTGATGAATACATTGGTGATATTGTTGGAAACATAAACCGCCGCCGGGGCAGAATAGATGCTATGCGTCGTTTCAGAAAAGGCTCTCAGAAACTTACCGGTTTCGTACCACTGAGCGGAATGTTCGGATATGCTTCGCAGCTGAGAAATATCTCCAGCGGTCGCGCGAACTACTCCATGGAATTCAGTGAATACCTTCCGGTATCTGATTCTATACAGGAAGAAATTCTCAAAAAGCTTCAGGAGAAGAAAGAGAATAAAAAATAACAGAAGTAGAAGTTGATTAGTAGTGTGTATGTGAGGTTGTGATCATTATTCTTCGATCACAACCTCTTTTTTATTTGAAAAACAGACACCAAAGAAGCCCAGTGCATCGTTTGAAAAATTTCCAATGGGATTATAGGGTGCTGCAGCTGAAAAGCCATTTGCACCCATATCATCAACCTGCTGAAAGTATTCATACACCTCTTTATTAATTGCGCTAAGCTGAAATTGAAGGGAGTCGCCATTCTCAAGCCCGTCTCTGATTTCCGTAACAAGCAGAAGTCCGCCATCCTGGTCGGTATCGTTAACGAGGTATTTTGACCCCGGAAGTTTATTGTTTACCGTCATTCGAAGGCAATAGAAATTCTCTTCATCAGGGATATCGAGCCATGCTGTACCAATGCCAAGGAATCGGATCTCCGGAGGCGGTCCCTGAATTTCCACGGGTTCTATAATTACTTCCAGAATCTGAGCCGGATTCGGGGCTATGGCCTGTGCTTCATAAGTAATATCATCAATTGTTACCTCAATACGGTACAGGCTTCCCGGAACAACAGTAAAGCCTTCCATGATATATATACCCGGTTCTGTTTCACTTACAGTTTGAGAGTCATCTTTTCCATATAACAAGACTACTTCAGCATCAGATACGGGCAGGAATGCTGAATCCGCATAGAAGTCATTGGTTTTGGAACAACTCACCTCAAGGGGGCCGGTGGTTCCGTCAAGATCGGCCTCAATCACTACCCTGGGATCAGTGGTTTTTAAATCCAGAATTATCACTTCCTCACAGGAAGAGAGAATCATTGATACTAAAATAATACTCAGGAGATATATTGTCTTTTTCATGATGTTAAAATTTAAAATTCCAGGTTACTGAAGGCACAATTCCAAATAATGCCAGGCGAACAGCTTCGGTTTGCCCGGGGTTAACTTCACTTTCCTGAAATGTAATTGTATATGCGTTTTTACGATTATAAACATTGTATGCTGAGAAGGTAATATCAGAGTGCCACTTTTCAGCATCCTTAAGCACCCATGTTAAGCCCAGGTCGAGGCGGTGATAATCAGGCATCCTGTCACCGTTACGATCCGTAAAGAGGTATACAACAGCACCGTCAATGGTATATTTTCCGGAAGGGAATGTTACGGCATCACCGGTATAATAGACCCATGAACCGGAGACTGACAGGTTTCGCAGCAACTTATATGAAGCAACAATACTCAGATCATGCGTACGATCCTGGCGGGCCGGGAACCAGTTCCCATCCATAATATCCTCAAATGTCTTTTCTGATTTGGAAAGCGTATAACCAATCCATCCGGTAAGTTTTCCGGTGTTTTTCTCAACTAAAAACTCGGCACCATAGGCTCTACCATCTCCAAATACAAGCTGTGATTCAAAATCAGGATTGAGAAGAATATCGGCACCATCCTGATAATCAATCAGGTTCTGCATAAATTTATAATACCCCTCGATGCTAAAACTAAACTGTTTCTCTTTTGTATTGCGAAACCACCCCAGTGAAACCTGGTCTGCGATGGTAGGCTTAATCAATGGCGTGGCGGGAGTCCACATATCAGTGGGCGAACTGGAATTGGCGTTTTGTAACAGCGACATGTACTGCGCCATCCGATTATAAGACGCCTTAAAAGATGTGAGGTCATTAAGGGCATATGAAGCACTCAGCCTGGGTTCCAGATTATAATAGGTGTTATAAATCTCATTTTTTTCATATGATGTCACAGAGGTAACTTCATCGTTTTCATCATATGTCTTATAATCGTAAGGTCCAATATTGTGAAAAGTGCTTAAGCGTAATCCATAGTTCAGCGACAAATTCTCACCGATTTTCTGCTCTGAAGCAACATAAAGGCCTGTTTCCAGTGCTCTTTGCTCCGGAACGTCAATAGTTATATCATCCCCGTCTTCCACTTCAAGTGAAAATTTGCCGGGTTTAAACTGATGATATATTCCATCGACCCCAAACCGGAGGGTAAATTCAGGTTTCAGATACCAGGTATAATCCTGTTTTAGATTATAATCGTAAATACCACTTGAGAGATGGATATTGTTATCACCAAATTCAACATCAAATCCATAGTTATAATCACTATATATTAAGGTAGTGTTGGAAAAGAGCTTTTCATTATAGATATGGTTCCAGCGGAGTGTGCCTGTTATATTCCCCCAATCAAATCCAAAGTTCTCTGAACCAAATACATCCGACCCCATGTAGCCTGAAAGGAAGAGCCTGTCATTTTCAGAGATTTTATAATTGGCTTTCATATTCAGGTCATAAAAATATAGGCTGATGCCGTCAATACGGTCTGTAACAGCTTTAGCCACAATATCGGCATAAGTTCTGCGACCTGAAATAATAACGGATCCCCGGTCTTTCTGAAAAGGTCCTTCAAGGGTCAATCGCGAGGAGATAAGTCCTATACCACCGGTAACACCCCACTCTTTAAGATTACCATCTTTCATTCTGATATCCATCACAGAAGATGCACGACCTCCATATCTGGCCGGGATTCCACCCTTATAGAGCTTAACGTCTTTTAGCGCATCGGAATTAAAGACAGAGAAAAATCCCAGCAAATGGGAAGCATTATAAACCGGAGCTTCGTCAAGAAGGATATGGTTCTGATCGGCCTCTCCCCCACGCACGAAGAAGCCGCTGCTGCCTTCGGAGCTGCTGCTTACGCCCGGCATAAGCTGAATGCTTTTCAGGATATCCTGCTCTCCAAGAAGCACGGGAATCAGTTTGGCATCCTTTACATTCATGGAAATAGTACTCATCTCCGTACTGCGTATATCAATTCCTATCTCCTCACCGGTAATTACGACCTCCTGAAGGGTTTCAACCGACGGACGCAGTTCGATATTCAGCTTGGTATTGGAAGTGAGTTCCAACGTCATTTGCATAGGCTGGTAGCCCACATAACTAAATAAGAGCGTGTGTGATCCTTCTTCAAGGGTTAGTGAAAAAAAACCGTAATTATTTGTTGTTGTTCCTTTAGATGTTCCTTTCTCCTGTATAGCAGCAAAAATCAGCTCCTCACCCGTATCAGCATCAGTAATATGCCCGCTGATTGTGTACTGCTCCTGGCTTATTGCCTGAAAAGCAAAAGCCATCATAAAAAAGAGAATTAATGTGTTTTTAATAAGTTTCTGTTAAGCGTAAATTGTTAGACAACTCCAATGACGTACAAATTCCATTAACGTTTACACTATTGTAAAATTATTTGATAACAATAACGCAGGGATTCTATATGTGTTGGATGCACTCTTCGTTTTTTTTAAACACCAGCTATTCGTTTCCGAACATATAGATATAAAATACTGTAAATCAGTTTATTAACTTTGCATTATTAGTAAAAAACTGAAAATAAATATATAAAACCGAACACCGGCTATTCAAAAACGAATATTAAAAGAAAAGCTCAAAATCCAATATTTTTATAACATCTTCTTTTTCAGTAAATTACAAGTTATGGCACGTGCATTGTTTAACCGTTTGCACACTACAACACTGAAAAACACTTTAAACACTACGAAATAAAAAAATTGCAGATATGAAAACAATAATCACTACACTCGCAGCACTCACAATCCTTACAGCAAGCATTTTTGCACAGGCAACAGACAACGAAATTATTACTATCAGCGCCAATTTAAACACTACAATGGCACTTGACGTAGCAACAGAAGGAATTACATTTGATTTTAACACCCTTGAAGAGTATGAAAACGGAATGGGTGGAAAAAATGGTGCATACAGCACAGAGGTTGGAATCAGCTCAACTTCAAACTGGTAATTCGGTTACAAAGCTGCAACAGATTTTGTACACACAGACGGAACAAACACAATGCCACTTGACAACCTTGGTGTAACAATTACCTGGACAGGAACAAACAATGCCAAGAACTATTGTAACAACAATCCTCTCGCATTAGAAAATCAGGAGGTTCGTCTTCTCGGTCAGCAGGGCAACCAATCAAATGCCGGTGACGAAGAAGCAAACTCTTTCATCATTTACTGGGAAATGGGAACTACTGATGGAAACATGAACAATGAAAGTCTCTTCGAGCAGGATCTCAAAAAAGGAAGTTACAGCGTAGATGTAGAATTCATAATTACAGAAGTAATTTAAAAGATAATCATTCAGATGGTAAATGGGGGTTTACCTACAGGAGGGCCGGAATTCTTTCGGCTCTCCTTTCTTTATGTAAAAAAGCCACCTGGAAATTAATCCAGATGGCTATTCCGAAAAATGCTACAGAAGTAACAAATCATTCAATTATCTCAATCTCATAGGTCAGTTCAGCAGCCTTTCCGAGCATATAGCTGATACCACAATACCTTTCCTGAGAAAGGTTTACGGCCTTTTCAAGTTTAGCGGCAGGAAGGTCCTTTCCTGAGAACTGATAAATAAGTTTAATATGTGTGAAATAAACAGGATGTTCATCATTTGCCTTAGCTTCAACCTTCACGTTAAAGAATTCCGGTTCAACCTTCATTTTTTTCAGGATTGAAACCACATCCATCGAAGTACATCCTGCCAGTGAAGCCAGTAATAACTTTTTGGGTGTCATTCCCTTGTTTTCTCCGCCAACCTTTGGCAGGGCATCCATAATCACTTTGTTGTCGGTATCATAGGCTTCAAAAGCCATCTTTCCGACCCATTTTACATCAATTTCCATGCGTTTAATCTTTTTGTTTAGCTATGAAACAAAGGTATAAGAAGATAGTTCAACAGAAGACCTCTACTGCACGATAAGCTTTTGAACCTGACTGTGCACTCCTGATTTAGCCTGAATTAAATAGAGCCCGGCCGGAAAATCTGAAACGGAAAAAGAAACTATGCCATTGGAGAAACAGCTGTTAACCAATAAGCCATTGGAGTTAAAAACTCCGATCTCAGCAGGTTCATTTGTAGCTATAGTAACAAGATCAGAAGCCAGATTTTGCATGGCAGAAATATTGAGCACCAATTCGCTATTTTCAATGCCTGTAGCATTTTCATAGT
>PKSY01000087.1 GCA_002869405.1 Marinilabiliales bacterium | reverse complement strand
GTATCTTGATGATGAGGCATGTTATACTGGTTGTGAAGTAAAAGCTACCTCGGATGGTGGATGCATTTTCATTGCAACAAGATATGATTATATGGCTGGAAATCTTGAACGCGATTTAGTGGTTGTGAAAACTGATTCAAATGGCATCTTCACCTGGACTACAGAAATACCGCTCCCGGAGTTGCAAAACGGCATTTATCCCAACCCGGCAAACGAATACATTTATATCAAAGATCAATTCATCCCCGGAACTCTTCATATATTTGATGTGAATGGAAAACATGTTTTGGAAGCTGAGGCAAAGAGTGCAATTGATATCAGCAACCTGGCATCCGGCAACTATGTGTACCGGATTTTTGATGAGAAAGGGATGGTTTCTTCTGTTGGGAAAATGATTGTGGAGTAATCCCTTGTTTTGTTTATGTTCATTTTGACACGGTAAATCGTGCTTCGACTTGGCATACAAATTTGGTTGTCAATATGCAGAGACGGCCATTTATGGCGTCTCGGAGATGAAATCTGTAAGACTCTGGGATCCGAGACACGATAAATCGTGACTCTACAGCTGAATCAGCAGAATTTCACTCTCACCATCACGGATAACCTCCACCACAGCCGTTTCACCCGGTTCAAGTTTGCCCAGGCGGTGCATATAGTTGTAAATATCAGTAACCTTTTCACCATTGATGGCCACGATTCGGTCTCCGGTTTTCATCCCTGCCTTGTCGGCCGGGCCACCGGGACGAACGCCGTCCACTCCCAGACCGTCAGTGGTTTGTGATACCATGTCAGGCATAATCCCAAAAGTTACCTTGAGGCGCATGCTGCGACGCGCACCAGTATTTTCTGATGAAGTACGCTGAAAGGTCAATGGTGCTTCCATTGCGGCAACCAATGAGACCAGCTCTGCAGAGAATGAAGCCACCCTTTCAGCCATATTCCCATCTATAAATTCGATGTCATCAAGTGGTGTATGATAGTCCCGGTGAGCTCCTGTAGAGATAAAGAAAACAGGCACTCCTTTGGAATAGAAGGAAGCATGGTCAGAAGGGCCGTATCCGTCGGGGCTTTTTGCAACGCCGAACGGATAATCCTTTGCAGCAAGATCTATAAGCGAATCACTTTCAAGCGCCGTTCCTGTACCACCAACGCTAATAACACCTTTATCCTTGTTGTAACGGCCAATCATGTCGAAATTAAACATCGCCTTAACCTGCTCCACAGGCACGGGCATATTCCCGGAAAGGTACTTCGAGCCCACGAGCCCGCTCTCTTCAGCACCAAAAGCAGCAAAGATTATCGAACGTGGATGCGAAGCTTTCCCTGCAGCAAAATATTGCGCCAGCTCAATGACACCTGCCACACCGGAAGCATTATCGTCGGCACCGTTGTGAATTGCTGAAGTATCGGGGACACGTGATCCGGATCCGGGGCCGCCCCAACCAAGGTGATCATAATGTGCACCTATCAGGATATATTCCTCTTTAAGTTTCTCATCCGTGCCGGGAAGCATGGCCACCACATTATAGGTTTCTGCACTTTTCTTCTCGATTTCGATATTGGCTTCAGCCTCAAAACCGGTATTGAATGATGCCGGACTGCGGTTCTCATTCAACATGGCAGCAAGCTTATTGACATCTTTTCCATCAAGAAATTGTGCTGCTGTTTTACGATTTATATATAGCACAGGAACTGCTGCGCTTGCACCGCTGCGGTCGAAATACTGCTTTGGGAGCTTATCCGACTCTTCGAGCATCGCCGGAGTCACAAGAATAACCCCTGCGGCACCTTCATCAATTGCATTGAAAACCTTTGTGCGATCACCACTGTAAGGGATAAAAGCCGACATGGCAGAATCCACCTCCGGATCTCCACGAAGAATCATCGCCCATTTCCCGTCAAGGTCCAGACCTTCAAAGTCGTTCCATTTCAACTCATCTTCATCAATGCGAAAACCGTAACCACAAAAAGCCACCTCACCGGATAGCGTACCGTTTCCCGAGAACAATGCAGGCGCAAAATCCTTGTCCATTACATATTGCGCTTCATTCATGCCAAAGGAACAACTTTCACCGGGTGTTACGCTTGAAAGCAGATTAAACCGCTGAAGTCCGTTATCATACAACATTTCCAGCCCGGCATTCTCAAAACGCGCAAGAATATATTCGGCGGCCATTTTATCACCGGGAGTTCCGGGTGCGCGCCCCTCCAGAGAATCAGCAGCAAGAACACCAATATGATGCATGATATCTTTTGAAGAAATGACAGGGGAATCCTGACCAAAAAGGGCACCCGACAATGCCAGGGCCAGCAGACTAACAATAGCTATTTTTTTCATGTGGTTAAATTTTCCTTACAAAGTTGAGAAATATTTATCATCCTGACAATTATCATTATTTTATTTCAGATGCTGAAAAGCCTGAAAAACAAAATAAATTATGGTACAGAACGGCTCATATCTCCTGTTATCAAAACTTATTAACTTTACAGGGCAAAAAAAGTTTATCCAATACACGCCCGAAATAAAGAATATATTATGATAAAAGATATTAAACAGCTGGAGATTAGCACCATAAGAAAAATCCTGGCAGAATGTGACAGCCGTATCTCTTTTGAAAAAACCAATACCATTCCTGACGCAACAAAACTTGAGGAAGAGTTCAAAAGCTATATCGACTATGAAAACATAGGAAAAAAAGCCGTATTAGGTATTGATATCTATAAATACAGCTCTTACCCGGAGTTTCAGCAATCACTAATCCCTTTTCTCTTCAAAAGAATATACAATATAACTGTTGAGCAGTGTTTTCGTAACCATCCGTTTATATTCCAAAAATCCGTAAAGGAGGATTTCAGGGAAAACTTTATCAGTACCGGTGACGGTGGATTTCTGCTTTTTGATACGCCATTGCACGCGTTGGTATTTGCCATGAACTTTGCCATTGTAGTGCGTGTCTTTAATGCATATCATTTACATCCACGGCTCAGAAAGCTGATTGGCGGGATGAGTTTCCGGTATGCAATTACATACGATAAAATTTATCAGTTTGATGATAACTTCTATGGTCGCGCCATTATAAACAACGCGAGGATTCTTCAGAAAGATGACCTGAACCGTTGCCTTATCGACCAGAATGTTCACCGTTGGTTTACACTGAATACAGAAGGTTTGGAGAACATGCAGCTTATCACAATAAACGAAATCGCCAATATCTCGTATTTTACTGACAGTTATGACATGCAGATGCTGGAGACCACACGTGATGAGATTTTCAACACCTGCACCCGGGAGTACGGAGTACTAAACAGTGACATATTAAAAATCGGGTCCATATCATCCAAGGAGACAATATTAAACATCTATAATCTTCACATGCAGGTGGCTATAAGGCTGACAGATGATGATAATTCCGAGAAGAGCAAAATGTTTACGATAAGTCTTGGTAATTTGAATACGGCGGGGATTTAGCGCCTATACAAACAACAACAAACTCACCGCCATCACTGCCATGCCGGCCACAACGCCGTAGATGGAAAGATGGTGCTCGCCGTACTCCTCGGCCGCGGGCAGAAGCTCATCCAGACTGATAAACACCATAATCCCTGCGACACCGGCCATGATAACTCCAAATACCAGGGGTGTCATAAACGGCATTAGTATAAGGAAGCCGATAACTGCACCCACAGGCTCTGACAATCCACTCAGAAAGGATAATAGAAAAGCCTTTTTACGGTTTCCGGTGGCATAATAAAACGGAACTGCAACCGCAATCCCTTCCGGAATATTGTGAATGGCTATGGCTATCGCAATCGCTAAACCTAAACTGGGATCGGAAAGTGCTGCTGTAAATGTGGCCAGTCCTTCAGGGAAGTTATGAATAATAATCGCCAGTGCTGCAAGAACTCCCATACGTTTTAGCTTATGGGTATCCTTAAGCTTATCTGTCTTGTTCATATCCTCAATACTCCTTATCTCATGAGGATTCTCATACGATGGAACGAGTTTATCGATGAGCGCAATAAGCAACATACCACCAAAGAATGCCAATACCGCATACCAGGCACCGGCCTTGTCTCCGTATCCCTCTGCCAGGGTATGATGAGCTTCGGAAAGGATTTCAGAAAAACTGACATAGATCATTACTCCGGCGCTAAACCCCAACGATACCGCCAGAAGCTTCGTGTTCGTGCGTCGTGCAAAAAAAGCAATCGCCCCTCCAATACCTGTTGAAAGGCCGGCGATTAACGTCAGTAAAAAAGCATATCCTATTGAGGTCGATACTATTGATTCCATAGTCTAAAAATTTGGCTGAAACAAAGATAAGATATCTAATCCATAATCATACATAAAACCATTCCTTATTTGGAATAAATCTAAATTTGAAATGAATATTTGGTAATGCATGTCAATTAAAAGTTTTCTATACTTTTGTATCTGGTTAAACAACAAAAAAACAAAATTATGGCTTACATTATTACTGACGATTGTACTGCATGTGGTACTTGTATCGACGAATGTCCGGTTGAAGCAATCTCTGAAGGTGATATCTATAAAATTGATCCTGATGTATGTACTGACTGCGGATCTTGCGCAGAAGTATGTCCTGTTGAAGCAATTCATCCGGAGTAAAAGCAAAGGATTCTTTAAAGACAATAGAAGGCTGTCCATTTTTTGGATAGCCTTTTTTTTGTGGTGCCCTAGGCTTCGCTTTGGCATCTCTCCACTTAACTTGAGTATCGGAAGGTGGGTGAGCGCAGCCGAACCCACCGGAATAACCAAATACGCATTTTTTATTCTCTTATGAGATGTGGTATAAGAAACCGTTTATCTTTGCGGAAATTTTGATGTATGAAAATCACCACACTTCGCAGTGAAACAACAGCAAAAATTTATGCCTGGAAAGAGGCCGGATTAACTGTTGGATTTGTGCCAACGATGGGTGCACTTCACCGTGGACACATCTCACTGATTGAAGAGGCGAGGAAAACCTGTGATATTGTCACATGCTCCATCTTTGTAAATCCGATTCAATTCAATAACACTTCCGACCTCGATACTTATCCTAAAACCATCGAGGCAGATATCGAGAAACTGGAAAATGCTGGTTGTGACCTGGTTTTTATTCCTGATACAGAAGAGATGTACCCTGAACCTGTAACAGAAAAATATGACTTTGGAGCACTTGAAAATGTGCTGGAAGGAGCTTTTCGCCCCGGGCATTTTAATGGTGTGGCCGTAGTTGTTAAACGACTTTTCGACATCATGATTCCGGATATGGCATTCTTTGGTGAAAAAGACTACCAGCAACTTTTGATAATCAAGGCCTTGGTGCTTCATGATAACATCCCTGTAGAAATCGTTCCATGCCCTATTATCCGTGAAAAAGACGGGCTCGCAATGAGCAGCAGAAACACCCGGCTTTCAGAAAATGAGAGAACTGTAGCTCCCTTCATTTACAATACACTTTGCAAAGCTGCGGAAATGGGCAAAACACACACCATTGAGCAGATTGTATCATGGGGTGAGGCGCAATTTAACAACAACGACAACTTTAAATTAGAATATTTTCAGATCGCTGACAACATTGAGCTTCAGCCGGTTGTTAATAAGAAAAAGAGTGATAATGCCCGCCTGCTCGTAGCGGCATGGCTCGGTAAAGTGAGGCTGATAGACAATGTGGATATTAATTTTTAACTTTGTATAGTCATGCAAATAGAAGTACTGAAATCCAAGATACACAGAGTGACCGTAACAGAGGCCAACCTTCATTATGTTGGCAGCCTTACCATTGACGAAGATTTAATGGATGCTGTTGGCCTGATAGAGTATGAGCGAATTCATGTTTATAACATCACCAATGGTGAGCGTTTTGAAACATATGTGATTACTGGTGAGCGGGGCAGCGGAGTAATATGCACCAACGGAGCTGCAGCGCACAAGGCCTCTGAGGGAGATCTGGTGATTATTGTATCTTATGCTTCCATGACACCGGAAGAAGCTAAGACCCACAAACCTCAGATAATCATTACTAATGAGCAAAATAAAATCGTCGGATAGATCAAAAAAGATCCTTCCTCAAATCCTGCGCCTGGTGTTTTTTCTGGCACTGGGTTTTTTCTTTATATGGTTGTTCCTTAGAAACCTGAGCCCTGAAGAGAAAGGGGAAATAATAGAGCATCTCAAAGGAGCAAATTATTTCTGGATTCTTTTCTCTATTCTTTTCGGATTTATCAGTAACATGAGCCGCTCTTCCAGATGGAAGCTGATGCTTAAAACCATGGGCTACAACCCTAAATACAAGAATGTTTTCATGTCGGTTTTTATTGCTTACTTCGCAAACCTGGCAATACCGAGGCTGGGAGAAGTGAGCCGATGCCTTCCTTTGGCGAAATATGAAAAAATCCCCTTTGAAAAATCTTTTGGCACGGTGGTCACCGAACGAGCACTCGACCTGGTTGTATTCCTGATTATCTTCGCTCTTAATGTAATTCTTCAGTTTGAAAAACTTTGGGGATACATGCAAAACAAGGTTTTCGTACCAATTGAAGAGAAGCTTTCCACTCTTGGCACCGGTATAAACATCCTGATCTTAAGCATGGTTTTTCTTGTCGGCATTGGTGTTCTTGTATTTATTATGAAGAACAAAAGCAGCAAGCTAATTGCTAAAATCCGGGAAACCATAAAAGGATTTGCTGACGGGCTGAAGTCTATAATCTACATCAAAAAGCCTGTTCTTTTTATTCTGCATACGCTGAATATCTGGTTTATGTATTTCCTGATGACGCTGATTGTTTTCCGCTGTTTACCTGCTACCGCGAACCTTGGCCCCGATGCTGCACTAAGTGTATTAATGCTTGGTTCAATTGGAATTATGCTTGTTCAGGGTGGCATAGGTTTGTATCCTCTGATTGTTGCCGAGGCACTGACGCTTTACGGAATTGCAAGTACTACCGGATATGCCATGGGCTGGCTGCTGTGGTCGGGACAAACTGCCATGGTAATTATTGCAGGTTTAGTATCTTTGATCCTGTTACCATTATTAAATAAAAACAAGAATGGAGAGACTGCAGATATCGCGCAATAAAATTTTAGAAGGCAAAGTATTAAAAAGCACACTTGCCCGATGGCGCTTCCAAAATGAAAAAATCGTATTCTCAAACGGTTGTTTTGACATTATTCATCCCGGTCATATTGAATACCTCTCCAGAGCCCGCGATCTGGGGACGAAACTTATCATCGGCCTTAACACCGACCAATCTGTTTCAAGGCTGAAAGGCCCCTCCAGACCATTAATAAATCAGGAGTACCGGGCCATCATGCTTGCGTCTTTGCATTTTGTTGATGCAGTCGTTCTTTTCAACGAAGACACACCTTACAATTTGATCAAAGAGGTACAACCCGACATCCTGGTGAAGGGCGCAGATTATAAACCAGAAGATATTGTTGGGTACGACATTGTAACTGCAAAGGGCGGCAGCGTCGAAACGATAGAACTGGTGGATGGGTTCTCCACAACTGAGATGATACTAAAAATCAAACAGCAGTAACGTCGATACACATCGTCAATACACATCGTCTAAACAAACTACTTTCCGCCCCACTTTCCTATCGCATCAAATACCAACCGTACAATCTCTGTCATGCTGTCGTAAGTGATTTTTTCTTCTGTGTCGGACGGACGGTGATAATCATCGTGTGAAGCAGTAAAGAATACAGCAACGGGGATATCATTTCGCATAAACCAGTAATGGTCGGAGCCGATTATCCAGAACAACCCTCTCAAACCATGCCCATGAAGAACATCAAGGTTATAATTATCAGAATTATCCATCACTTTAACCATGCGTTTCATATCTCTGCCATCGCGGCGACGCAACATAAATACATAGGGTTCTCCATCACTTTTCCTCAGCCACTCCTGCCTGCCAATCATATCCATATTGAACATTCCTATTGTTTGTTCCAGTGGAATCAGTGGGTTTTCAGTATAGAATTTCGACCCAATCAGCCCTTTCTCTTCCGCTGTGAATGTCATAAACAAAATATTACATGGCGGGATATCACCTTTCTCTTTAGCCATTGAAAATATTCGTGCCAGTTCCATGACGCCGGCCGTTCCGCTGGCATTGTCATCTGCACCGTTATAAATATTCTCTCCCCTGTGCCCAAGGTGGTCGTAATGAGCCCCAACAACAATAGTTTTTGTGGTATCCTTGCCGGGAAGAAGACCTGCCACATTGGGAGCATCAAGAAAAACCCTGTGGGGATTACCTTCCAGAACCATATCAAAATTTCCCCTGATCGCACTGTTTTCAATCGCTGAATATCCCTTTCGCCCAATCTCCCGTTCCAATGTAAGCCAGTATCCGGACTTTTCTCCTGTCAAATCCTCAATGGCTGACTTTACCACATACATAAAATGAAATGTCGTATCCTGATGATTCATAATCAGCGACAATAAGGGATGATCCTCGGGGCCTTTATTAAAAAAATTCCGGACATAATCCATCTGCCGGTATCGGATGCGGTTAAAATCTTTAACATCTGAAGTGTTTTTAGGAAACAGAATAATTACTTGTCTGATATCTGTTTCAACCTTTATCCATTCGAGCACCTCATCCAAATTCTCCTTTTCATCATAATTCACCATAATGGTATTCACCTCCGGATTAATTTCTTCAGGCAGCAGCACACCATTACCGCAAAACTGAAAATTGATCTTTTGTGAGAACCTGTCATCAGAGGCGGCTATGCGGTAACGTATTGAAGTAGTATCATTTTCCGAGATGAATTTTACTGTTGGGAAAAGAATATAGCTAAGATCCACAGGCTGATAATATGGGGAGACAGAATTCTCATGGTTTATTCCTTCCAGTCCATACCGGATAAACGCATTCTCAATATACTCAGCGGCAACGAGTTGTCCTTCCGAGCCGGTATTTCTTCCTTTAAGGCTGTCGGAAGCCAGGAATCGAACATGCTTTTGTAGCGTGTCGCGATTGATAAACCCTCGGTAATCAGTGTTTTGCCCGTTAAGAAGTAGTGAAAAAAGAATAATAACAAGAGTGAGAACGGTAGTCTTCATTTTCAGGATATTTCACCAAAGATAAAAAAAGTGACGCTGAATAAATAGCACATTATAAACAATCATTAATAATTATAATAATATTCTAAAAAATTAACTATTAATAATTTCTTTATTTATTATTTATTAATGATTATATATTAGTTATTAATTCAATATAATCTCCTCCTTATCCAGAAGGCTCCATCCGGAGGTCCAGTTATAATCTTTGAAGGCGCCGCGGTAATTGACCGCATCAAACCAGGAATCTTCAGGGATAAAAACATCCTCAGAAACATCAGGGAAAAGTTTATACACTCCTTCATTCTCCCAGATTCCGGGGTTACTAACCAGGTTGCTTTGTTGTCCGAAACTCTGATACCACTCTTCCAGCACATCATTTCCGGGGTTTTCTCCCACAACAGAAAAAATTGTTTCCGGACTGTTTTGCGCCACTTCCCAGAAAGAATTGTGGGAAATTACAAGGTTCTGCTGCTGCCACTGGCCGACGCTTCCCGGCTGTCCCTCATAATGCGAGAGTGATATTCCGTTCTTTTGCTCCAGAAAAATAGAGTTCCGTATGATTCCTGCGGCATTGGTGGCAAATGTTGCAATCCAGCCATTAAGATCATGGCCTTTGCCGAACCCTGTAAGGTTGTATATCTCCGGACGGGTATAGGGCTGCGCAGTGAGATGTCCCGGACTTCCATCAATTTCAAGGATTTCATTTCCGGTATCGTGGCTTTGAATTGCGAGCCAATACTGTCCTTTTCCACGATATCCCATATCGATATCAAAAGCATCATCACCACAAAAAGCTGAAATTATATACTTAAGGTTAACGGTACCCCCGAAAATTTCGATTCCATCATCGGCATTACTGATTACCTCCACGTGGTCAATAACGGTTTCTGAACCCACGCCCCCAAGTGTAAGTCCGTTGATTTCGTTTTCAAGGCCAATATTGGTACCGCCATGCCTGATGGATACATATTGCAGAATCCCGGAGTTATCGAGTGG
>PKSY01000343.1 GCA_002869405.1 Marinilabiliales bacterium | reverse complement strand
CTGGTGAAAGATGAAGCGAAAGCAAAAGATGCAGGCTGTGATGTTGTGGTTACCAAACCCATAAGAATAGATCACTTTGTAGATACCTTAAAGAAGTATATCGCTGATTAAGGTAATCTATCTTCCTGTAGTGTCGGGAATTGCCGGTTCCGGAGGTATTACATCACTTTCAGAGACAGGTGTCTGAATCTCTTCGGTGATTCTGACGAATATATCGTGTCTGTTCGCAGGACGGTCGGAGTCGAGCCACTTAAACCCTTTGAGAGTGCGCTCTCCGGCCGCAAGTTTGTCAGGTGGATATAATGGCGCGTGAGGTTGCTGCATGTATGCGATGCGTTTCAGCTCATTGTCCTCAACCCATATTTTCATGTTACTTGATTCCGCTTTATTGATTCCAACCAGCGACTCATCCTCATCACGAAGGTAATAGATGGTTCTTGCATTGCCATCCACCAGCACAGTGCGCAATTCATTGTCGGTGAAAAGGGCTGTCATATCACGACCCTGAATCTGGTTGAATTGCAATGTATCATCAATGGAAATTATAAACGCTGCATTTGAGAGTCTCATTCTGCTGATCTGATTGTTGGAAGAGTAAATGAAAATCGTGTCAGCGGTGAGCTGATTCTCTTCCGACCACAATACAGGATCATTAAAAAGGCTAATAATACTATCGGCAAAATTATACGACAAGGAGTCGCACATTCCCTGAATATCATTCCGGTAAAATTTGGTGTTAAACCATGCAAAAAGCTGTTCTGCCTGGCGTGTGCTGTCGTTGAAATAGGTTTTCAGCGTATCGGCATGCAGAAAAAGCGTATCACTATCTTCATACATCATTGCCAGGGCGCTGTCGGTAACAAAACTGAAACCATCATTGCGATGGTATTCTGCATAATTACCATGTACTTCCAGGTTCTGCGAGGTGTCTGTCATTACTACATTTCTGAAAGCCTCACCATATTCAATGGCCTTATTATAATATATGCTGTCAGCACTTAATATCTGTTCATCATAATAGATAATGATGTTCTCTTTGAATTGGGCAAACTCATTTTTTGTATCGTAAAAGCCATTTTCACAGTACATATTATTCTCTTCGCTGACAAGCGTTGTGGGTCCCTGGAAATATACTACTTCAGTTTTGGTGTTATACCTCAATGTGTCACCCTTCATTACATAGTCAGGATTGGTAACTACCACGCTGTCTTTAAAGAACAGCATGTCCTCTTCTGTAAAGTAATACCCGTAAATACTGGTGAGGATATTGTCGCCATTAAATATCTCTCCGCCGGTGGTGTAATATGAGCTTCCGTTATTGCGGTCGTAGAAAAGCTTATCGGTATAAAGTTCAGTGGTAGGATCTTTGAGTTTAACATCTCCGTACATTACCGCTGTCCGGGAGTTACCCTCGTAGTGCAGCCTGTCGCCCCACATATGAATGGTGTCATTATCAATCACATGCACATTGCTGAATGCGTCGAGGTTGTTAGCCTTTTCGTTGAGGTAAGCAGAATCACAATGCAGGAAGGCGGAGTCGTGTTTAAAAACAGCATTTCCGCGAATAATGGTGATGTCCTCTCCCACATCTTTATCGAAGCTCCACTCATCCGCATGAATAACCTCAATGCTGGTCTTCTCTTTCTTCTGTGCCAGGGAAAAGAGAGGGATTAAAAACACAAATAACGCTAAAAGGCCATTTTTCATGAATATCAGTTTATCCGTTACAAAACTACAATATAATGCGAAAATCTCCTTACATTTGGCATCCTTATGTAAAAAGGCACAAAACTTCATATCTCCATGAAAAAGAAATTTGACCCACGATCCAACTATGAAGCTACGCTCAAAAAGGTTGGATATGTTCCGAGAAGTGAGGCCACACAAGAGACTTACGATGCCATTGGTTTCATGTCGGGCCTTGAAGTTCATCAACAATTAAAAACCAAAAAGAAACTTTTTTGTCATTGCCCGGCAGGTGTTTTTCATTCACATGATGAATACGATGCGGAGGTAATCCGACATATGCGACCAACGCTGTCGGAACTTGGGGAGTATGATGGTACAGCATTGATGGAGTTCAAAACGAGAAAAGAGATTATTTATCGTATAAAGAACGAAACCACATGTACCTATGAGGTTGATGACACACCACCGTTTCCTATTGACCGGGAGGCGCTGGAAATTGCATTAAAGATTTCCATGCTTTCAAAGTTGAATATTGTTGGAGAGGTGCATATCACACGTAAGCAGTATCTCGACGGAAGTATTCCTACAGGGTTTCAGCGTACAGCCATTCTGGGTGTTGAAGGAGAGATTCCGCTGAAAAACAAAATGGTGCGGCTGATCCAGCTCAGTATCGAGGAGGACAGCTGTCGTGAAATCAGCGATATCGGGCATACCAGGGTATATAAAACCGACCGTTTGGGAATGCCGCTGATTGAAACAGTGACATACCCCGATATGGTGAACCCTGACGAGGTGAAAGAGGCTGCCCAGTATATTCGTTTTCTGAACCGTTCAACAGGGCTTGTACGTACCGGAATGGGTGCCGGCCGGGAAGATGTGAATGTGAGTTGTAAAGGAGGAACACGCGTGGAGGTTAAAGGTGTGGCACATAACGCCTGGATTCCACAGATTACTCATGTTGAATGTTTCCGCCAGTGGGCGCTGCTTCAGATTCGGAGTGCTCTAAACCAGTATTGTAAAAAGGAAAACTGGTCGATGACACATAAGAAACTGAACTTCTACGACTATAAATTTGAAAACGAAATCCTGCAAAATGCGCATGGCAGAAAAGAGAAATTCTTTGCCGTGAACCTGCCCGGATTCCAGGGTCTGTTGTCGCACTTCACTCAGCCCGGAAAAGTTTTTGCCAACGAAATCATGGATCGCCTGAAGGTTATTGCCTGTATTGAAAAACCCAATATGACCTTTTCGGAAGACCTTAATCCCATGGTTTCAGAAGAAGATTTTGACCGTATCCGTGAAATGCTCGGTGCAGAGGAAAAAGATGCTCAGATTCTTTTCTGGGCCCCTGCTGATGATGTAAAAACAGCACTTGAAACCATTGAGGAGCGATGCCTTATGGCCTTCGAAGGCGTGCCACAGGAAACACGTAAATATCTTGACGACTGTACCACAATTTTTGAGCGTGTACTTCCGGGAGCAGACCGCATGTACCCCGATACAGATTCCGCACCAATACCATTGGAGGAAAAGTACATCCAGGAACTCCGCAAAGATCTACCAACGGATATTTACGACCGCTATCAACAAATGAAAAAATGGGGTATTCCTGAGGATACATACACATTCATTTTCAGAAATAATCTCTTCCCACTCATAGAAAAGGTGAAAAAAGAACTGAAGATTGAACCTAAATTCACCGGAACATTCCTGGGCCATGACCTGAAATATGTGGAAGGCCACTATGCAGGGAAAGAGCCCTTCAACTATTGCAGAGTATTCAGTCTTTTCGAATTCCTAAAAGCGAATAAAATCACGCTTGAGCTGGCTAAAGAGATGATGCCGGTTATTTACGAACATCCGCAAATGGATTTTGAATCTGTGCTTACATCCATAAAATTTAAACCCATGAAATCTGCGGATCTCATCGGTCAGATTCCATTCTTTAAGGAGAAATATTCCAAGGAAAAGCGGAAAGATGACAAGGTTTGCGAGACCAACTGGATTATGGGACAGATGCATCGCGCAGCACTTGGAAACATGGAACTCAAAACTCTGCGCAATGAAATTGAAAAACTGTAAATAATAGCGATCATGGGCAACGATATATTTCAAGGTTATAAAGGAGAAGCACTGGAGGTGCTGAAAAAATATAATACCAGGGTATGGGGACAGGCAGAGATTCATACCACCAGAGGAACATTCAAAGGCACGGTTCTTCCGCGTTCTGAAAACGATGATGATAAGCATATCGTGTTGAAAATTGAAACCGGATATAACATCGGGATCGATATTGATACTATCACTGATATGGCCGAAACAGGCTACAAAAAGGCAAATTATAAAATTCCTGAAAAGAAGTTTCCGTATACTGAAGGTTTGCCACAGGTAAAGCTTTTCGGTACGGGAGGTACTATTGCCTCACGCCTCGACTATCGTACCGGAGCAGTAATTCCTGCCTTTTCTCCCGGAGAGCTGTATGGTGCTGTTCCTGAATTGGCAGATATCTGTAACCTGGATACAGAGAAGGTCTTTGCAGTATTTTCTGAAAACATGGGGCCGAAGCAGTATATATCGCTGGCCAAAGCAATCGGAAAAGAGATTGAAAAAGGCGTCGACGGCATTGTGATTGGTCACGGAACCGATACTATGCACCATACCGGGGCAGCACTGACATTTATGGTTCAGAATTCCCCCGTACCGATTGTGCTTGTTGGTTCACAGCGCTCTTCCGACCGCCCCAGCTCCGACGCAGCTCTTAACCTCATGCATGCAATGACTGCTGCGGGTCATGGCGATATTGCCGAAGTAATGGTATGTATGTTTGGACCCACTTCTGACGAATACGGACTGCTGCACAAAGGTACCCGCGTGCGGAAAATGCACTCATCATATCGTTCTACTTTCCGTACCATCGGAGATACTCCTCTGGCAATGGTTACCAGAAAAGGTGTCACTCCCATCAAGAAGGAGTATAAACCACGCCGCAAGGATAAAGAGGTAAAAATTATGCCTTACTTCTCCGATAAGGTTACTATGCTCTACTATTACACCGGAATGAAACCTGATGTGCTGGATGCAATGGTTGATGCCGGATATAAAGGCATTGTTATCGTGGGGACAGGGCTCGGTCATGTGAATAAGGAGCTCTACCCTGCCATTGAACGGGCACATAAAAAGGGTGTACACATGTATATGACCCTGCAAACGCTCTGGGGTTATGTGCATATGTTCGTGTATGACACAGGCCGCGATATGATGGCCAAGGGGATTATCCCTGCCGGAAATATGCTGCCGGAAGTGGCATACATAAAACTCGGCTGGGCGCTTGGTCAAACTGACGACCCTGAGGAAGTGAAGAGACTTATGCTTACGCCGATAAATGATGAAATCACCGAGCGTGAACCTTACAACGGATACCTGGTGTATCAGGGTGGCGTGCCTGAAGTAGAGGAGTTTATCCGAAATGTACATAAATAGTCTATCTTTGCAGATCGGATTGCAAAGAAGCATATGAGAAAATACTTTTTACTACTCTTTTTTATATTGCCGGTAGTTGTTGCCTTTTCGCAGCAAACTATCACCTATATGCAGTATAACCTGCTGAACTACGGTAACTTAACCAGCTACTGTACCACTACAAACAATGACCAGGAGTACAAGGACGGATACCTGAGAACTATTCTTGATTATATTCAGCCTGATATCCTTGCTGTGAATGAGGTTGGACGAAGCTCGGCAAATGCCAACCGGCTGCTCGATGAGGTCCTCAATGAAAATAATTACGGCGTAACATACCAAAGGGCTGATATTACCAACAATGCAAACAGTTATATCATCAATGTCTTTTTTTATAATCCTGAAAAGGTAAAACTCGAAAGCCAGGCTGTGGCTCAGTCTGTGCTGCGTGATATCAACCATTATCGTTTATATGCTGTAAATGAAAACCTCTCAAAAGGGGATACTACCTTTCTGAACTGCTTTGTGACTCACCTCAAGGCAGGCTATGATCATGAAGATGAAGAGTTGCGCGGCACCATGACCCGAAACCTTATGAATTACCTTGAATGGAATGAAATTCAGGAGGCCGTACTGTTTAGTGGTGATATGAACTTCTACTCCGACAGTGAAGAGGGTGTTGAGAATCTTATGGAACATCCGGATGACCTTGTTCGGTTTTATGATCCGGTAAATAAGATGGGCGACTGGCATAACAACAGCTATTACGCGCAATACCATACCCAAAGTACACATGCCGATTATAATGGCTGTGCCGCCAGTGGAGGAATGGACGACCGTTTTGACTTTGTTTTCATTAATAAAAGTATTCGCGACGGGCTTCATGGCGTAACATATATTGACTACAGCTATAAAGCTGTGGGTAACGATGGTCAGCATTTTAATAAAAGCATCAATGACTACCCTGATAACAACAGTGTGCCTGCTGATGTGCTTAATGCACTGTATCAAAACAGCGATCATCTCCCGGTTGTGATGGAGATGGAGATGGAGACAGAGATTGGCATTGCTGAAAACGATTTGACATACCCTCGGATTCAGGTTGTAAATCCTGCACAGGATAAAATTGAGGTAAAAGTTTATTCCAAAGAGGTTATGGATTACACAGTTCAGATATTTGATCTCACGGGAAGATTAGCCGCGCAGAACTCTGAAAAACTTAATCCCGGAAGCACCATATTGAACCTTCAAAAGCCCGATATCAGCGGAATGTATCTTGTGGTTATGCAGTTTGGAAATGGAAAAAGAATTGCCGAAAGAGTACTTGTTTTCTGATTGCAAAACAGGGTTTCTGAAATAAAGGTTATGATTTTCAGATATTTTTGTATTTTCGTTAGGGAATTATGAAAGTGAATATCTTACCTAAACCCCTGATATGTCATCTTATAGTCCGCTAAACAGAATCGCCAAACAGAACTATAACAGAATGAAGTTTGTAAGCTTCATTGTTCTTGGTTTTGCCGTGCTGGCTTTAGCACTTCACAAGCTTTATGTCGATGTCTGGACTCAAAATTTTCCGGTTACCTATTTAATTTTAGATCTGATTTTGTTTGTTGTAGGAGTATTTTCTCTTGTTTTCTATTGGTTTATACCCTCCAAAAATCGTAAAACAAGAAAAAATATTACTCAGTTATTGATCTTTGTTTTACTGATTTGGTCAGCAGTAGTTACCGGAGTTGAATTTTCTACCACCGGTTACTCCACATATTTACTACTTCTTGTGGTTTGTTCCTTCTTCTTTTATCAGGAATTGTTTACTTCCGTTGTTTTTTTTGGCACTTCCTATATTGTTTTAATAGGTACTTTAACAGTTACCGATCAGTTTGGCCCGGAAGCTTACCCAATGCTTTTTATCTTCATTCCATTTATACTTGTAGCCCTTCTGGTCTCACATAAGAACTTTAAACTGAAGATCGAGAGTTTTAAAAGTCAGGATAAACTGGAACGAATGGCAAAAAAACTGGCTCATGCGAATTCAAATCTTGAAGAAGAGGTAAAAGCCAGGACCCAAAAGCTTGAACAGACAAATAGTGAATTGATTGTTGCCAGAGATCATGCAGAAGAAGCAAATGCCTTAAAAACAGAAATCCTGCACAATATGTCACATGAAATCAGGACACCATTGAATGGGATTATAGGTTTTTCTGCTCTTTTGGATAGTGATGATATTGACAGGCGTACTCAAAAGACTTACTTAGATGTTATCCGCGCCAGCGCAGATCAGCTATTACAGATTATCGACAGCATCCTTGAGGTATCTGCTTTGCGTTCTTTTAAGAACAGTCTTCGGTCGGAAAAAATCTGTTTAAATGAATTTTTAAAAGCTCATAGTGAACCTGTTGAAAGAGAAGCAAAAACTAAAGACCTCTCCTATTTATATAATTTTGCGCTGGATGATAAAAGCAGCTATATCCGTACAGACAGCAGAGTACTTGGAAAAATCATCGACAATCTGTTGAGAAATGCCCTGAAGTTTACTCAGAAAGGCAGTATTGAGACCGGGTATATCATTGATGATGGTAAGATTAACCTGTTTGTGAAAGATACCGGTATGGGCATTTCAAAGGATTTCCTGCCAAAGGTTTTTGATCGCTTTGCACAGGACAAAAATGTTTCCTCTGAGCTTGGCGGACTCGGGCTCGGATTATCAATCGCCGAATCATGTGCGACAAAGCTGAATAGTCACATAATCGTGAAATCAGAAAAAGGGCAGGGAACAGAGTTTCTTGTAAAAACACCGTTCATGCCAGAGCAACAGAAGGAAAAAAAACTACTTGTTGATGCCTCTGAGGGTTTACCCAAATTTAGAAAACTCCATATACTTGTTGTTGAAGATGAGGATATCAACTCTTTCTATTTTCATACTTTGTTAACATTGGACAACAAAAACGACCATGTGATATATCATGCAAAAAATGGAAAAGATGCTGTTTCAATCTGTAGGGAAAATGAAGATATTGACATTGTTTTAATGGATATAAAGATGCCCGTTACCAACGGACTTACAGCTACAAGAATGATCAAGGAGTGTCGTCCGGAGCTTCCGGTAATAATCCAGACTGCCTACTACAGCCCTGAAAACCGAAAACAGGCTTTTGCTGCAGGATGTGATGGCTTTATCTCAAAACCGGTGGACGGAGAAGAACTGCTGAAGATGATCTATGAGAAAGCATAAAACAGGCTCTGTTTCTTTTCTGCTGCCTGCATTACACAATGATTCGTATTTTTGAACGTTTTAAACTCTTACAAAAAACAACACTATGAGAAAAACGTTGCTTTTGTTTGTCGTTTGTATCCTTACAGGATATACTGTTTCCGCACAAAATGATATTAACACCAAGCTGTTGTTTGAAGAGAACAGCGACGCGGTATTTACCTCCGAATGGCAATACCTATCCACCGATATTTATCTGTTGAATACTTCCCGGTTTGAACGGCTTATCAATGATATTGATAATCGCAAAAAGAAAATCTTCAAGAAAAATAATGAAATAGAGTTTCTCACTATTACCACAAAGCTTCAAAACCTGATGTACTTCGGAAAAAGTGAAATCGTTTACCCCATATATAATTACAAAGTTAGTTCTGATGCTACACTTTCCAAGGATGCCCGTGCCAGTAATACCCACGAAGTAATTCGTCTGATTGACAACCTTCCCGTATCGTCAGTGGATGATGTTGTGGAGGCTAAAATTGAAGGTCGCGCCGTTACCAAAAGCCGTAAATCCGAACTGCTGAATGTGATTTCTGACCAGCTGATTAACATCAGCAAGTTTCGCAACCCCACTGATGCCGCATTCTATCTGGTTGGAGAAATGGGACAATATATGAAAAGCCTTATCAGCAGTACTGACTATCAGTTCAGCTCCACAATCCGACTTTTTGAGGGCGATAACTTCAGCCAGAAGCTGCATTCTGTAAAGGTATATGCACTGCTCCCTCCGGGGCACAATGCCAGAATCCGTACTCAGGAACTCAGCAACCTGGTGCATTCTGATGATCCTGAAATCAACAGAAAAGTCCTTGAAGACCACATAAAATATGCTTCATACCCCGTAATTGTAGTGGTGAACTATAAATCCAAGTATCAGATGCCGGTTATTGTTGGTGATGAAGTAACACCCGAGATGATAGCGCAAAGGAAATCCAAAATGAAAACGGATTTTGACAACGGACTTATAAACGAGTCCATTTATCGTCAGGAAAAGGCTTTTACAGAGTATCTTGAAACATTCTCCGCACTGAATAAAAACCTTGAATCCTACAGCCTTGCCATGCAGATGGGAAATCAGCTTTATATCAGCCAGACACTGTTTGATATTATCACAAATTACCGTGAGATGCTTACCATACAGCAAAGTCGTAACACGGAATTTCAGGGATTAAGTGCCTACGAAAATATCTTTAAACCTGAGTATGAATCAATTCTGCGAAATGCAGATGTTTATATGGAAAAGGACAGGAATCTGAAAAGCTGTCGCACCATTGCCGAAAATCTCTATTACATGAATGCCAATGATTCGGTATACAACGACCCCAAACGTCGTGAAGAGTTTCTGAGTGCCTTCTATGCTGTCGATCTTCCGGAAGATGGCTACCTGCAGGCTTCTGTGGTCGGAAAAGAGATTCTCGCTCAAATCAGTATCCTTGAAAGCCGCCATCAAAAGGATATTTTCCAGCCAAGGATTAACACCCTGAAAAACATGGCTGTAAATGACACAGCACAAAAGTACCGCAATGATTTGCTTTCCGAGGTGAACAGAAGCAGCTGCAAAGTATGTAAAACAAAGGTGCTGGAATCGATACGTGCCTTTGATCAGAGATACCGTGAGGTGCGTATTATAGCAGCAATGGCAGAAAAAGACAGTGTGGTCTCTGCCGCAGAAGATG